>NZ_JBFTQB010001320.1:0-1195 GCF_056398785.1 Paenibacillus sp. 01T422
CATCTGTATAGCGATCTGTTAAGCCACCGTACACGATTTTGTCATTCTCAAGATACCAGTTGCTTTTGTTCGATGCATACATCGCTTGAATAATACCTGCGTAGTTATAGTTGAATGCAGCTCCCAACGTATCATTTTTCCCGTTGCCATCAGGGTCTTTGTCCCTAAATGCACGCATCACATTAACCATCTCATCCATTGTCGTTGGCATTTTAAGTCCCAGCTTATCTAGCCAATCTTGGCGGATCCACATACCGTGATTCGCGATGGCATCAATGCCCCGTGCGCTGGTTGCCATATAGGTTTTGCCATCAAACATGGTGTAGGGCTTCAACTCCGGATGCGCTTTCAAATAAGCTTTGTAAGAAGTACTGTATTTCTCGATGTATTCGTCGATTGGCTGAATAGCTCCCTGCTCTTTCAATGTCGCCATATAATCACGGCCGAATTCCCACATCATATCTGGTGCTTCACCGGCAGCGATGAGCGTGTTAAGCTTCTTCGTAGATTCTGTCCGCAGGATCGGAACCCACTTCACATGAATACCCGATTTCTCATTGATGTATTTGGTCGTTCGGTTACTCTCATATGTGCCTTCGTCACTTGCCACTTGGCCGCGGTCAAGAATGGATACACTGACCTCCAACTTCTTATTCTCTCCTGAAGACTTACCTGAATTATCAGAGCTAGATGGTGAGGAGCAAGCAGCAATTGCGAATAAAGAAGCGACTAGCGTTAAGGCTACGTGCTTTTGTTTAATCATCAAATCTTCGCCTCCAGCAATAAGAATGGATTTTCTATTAGCCTTTAATGGAACCAATCAAGACGCCTTTTACAAAATACTTCTGTAAGAATGGATATACGCACAGGATCGGCAGCACCGAGATAATGATAGCAGCAGCCCTCAACCCCTCCGGAGTTACCATGGTTTGAATAGAAGCTCCTTCGCTCCCGTTGGTTGCATTCGTATTGAGCAGATTCTGGCTCGTCGTATCGATCATCTGCAGCAGCTTCACCATCAGAGACAACTTTCCTGAATTCGTGATATACATGAGAACATTCATATACGAATTCCACCAGGTTACCGAATAAAATAACGTTAGCGCCGCAATAATCGGCATAGAGAGTGGAAGAATGATTTTCCAAATAATGAACAGGTCATTGGCTCCGTCAATCGCTGCAGATTCCTCCAGTT
>NZ_JBFTQB010001321.1:0-1192 GCF_056398785.1 Paenibacillus sp. 01T422
CTCACAACGCGGCAGCCCTCAGGACCTAAAGTGATGATAATCACTTTAGGTCCGCGCTGCAGCAGCTGCTGCGCCCCAGTGGTCGCGTCCACGCCGAGGAGGAATTCGATCTCCTCCTCGCTGACTTTGACCACATCCGCAAGCGGAAGCTGCGCAAGGATCTCCGCCCGAGCGCTATCTGCGCTCGGCCACAGCGCAAGGCGCACATTGGGGTCGTACGACACCAGTGCGCCAAGATCTTTCGCTCTGCGCGCTGCGTCCAGCGTCGCGGAGCGGCAAGGCTCGGCGATCAGGGATACCGAGCCGAAATGATAGACCGCTGCGTCTTCCAGCCACTGCGACTGGACTTCGTCTGCGCGCAGCAGCATGTCCGCCGCCGGGTCGCGGAAAAACAAGAAATCGCGCTCACCATCCGCGCGCAGCGAAACAAAAGCCAGACCGGTCTTCGCCTCATCGGTCTGGACAACGGCCGTTTGCACGCCGACTTCGTCAAGCGTGCGCACGAGGAAATCGCCGAAGGGGTCTCGGCCGATTTTGCCGATAAACCTTGCGTCGCCGCCTAGTTTGGCGACCGCCGCGGCCACATTGGCCGGTGCTCCGCCTGCCGCCCGTTGGAAGCTCGTTACGTCCGCCAAGGCTTGTCCGTTTACTTCGGGTACGAAGTCGATTAGAAGCTCACCCAAACACACAATATAGGTTTTACCCATAAGTCCTTACTCCCCTTTACTTTGATGGCCTAATGCGTTCATCACATAGGTCGTTGTTTGCTGAATAATCGTCTCCATATCTGGCCGCGGGTCCGTAAAGAGCGGTTCAAAAAAGTCTCTTTGCTTATAGAAAAATATCGAACCCAATACAAACATAAGCGTACTATCCAGAGAATCGAAGTGAAAAAGCCCCTCATTCCTTCCCTTTTCGAGCAGGTACCTTACCTTTTCCCATGCAGGAAAAACAAGAGATCGTATCTTGTCGATACGCGGGGACACCGTAATAATTTCCATTTGAATCAAACTGATCATTTGAGGATCTTTATTTCGGATCATAATAATTTCTGCAATAATTGCCTTAATTCCTTCTACAGGTTCTTCAATGTCTAAGTGACCGGAGAGCTTATGTACTGGGAAAAACTGATGAAAAATTTCATAGAAAACGCTCTCTTTTCCACCAAAATAATAGGAAACCAGAGCCACAT
>NZ_JBFTQB010001322.1:0-1192 GCF_056398785.1 Paenibacillus sp. 01T422
GCTCCCGCAGCTCCTGCACTTCCAGTCGCTCCTGTTGCTCCCGCAGCTCCTGCACTTCCAGTCGCACCTGYTGCTCCCGCAGCTCCTGCACTTCCAGTCGCACCTGTTGCTCCCGCAGCTCCTGCACTTCCAGTCGCACCTGTCGCTCCCGCAGCTCCTGTACCGCCAGTCGCACCTGTTGCTCCCGCAGCTCCTGCACTTCCAGTCGCACCTGTCGCACCCGCAGCTCCTGTATCTCCTGTACCTCCAGTCGCACCTGTTGCTCCCGCAGCTCCTGCACTTCCAGTCGCCTTGTCGCTCCCGCAGCTCCTGTACCGCCAGTCGCCCCTGTCGCTCCCGCAGCTCCTGCACTTCCAGTCGCCCCTGTTGCTCCCGCAGCTCCTGCACTTCCAGTCGCTCCCGTTGCTCCCGCAGCTCCTGCACTTCCTGTCGCTCCCGTCGCTCCTGTACTACCTGTAGCCCCAGTAACCCCTATGTCAGTTCCTAAGAGCTCAGATGAAACAAGTCGATGCGCGGCAACTAATTCTCCTAAGGCCGTCTTTCCCCAAACGGAAACTTCGGTCTGTTTTGCAGCAACGCCTCCTGTTGTGAATACAAATTCAAATCTATCAATATCAGCAAAATAACTTCTGGTCACCTCTTGATTTGGTAAAACTACGAAAAGTTCAAGTACATATAACGTTCTTGTACCATTTAAAACATAACCTTGAATAAGCAGTGTCGAAGAGTTGACATTATCCCTATTATCAATATTGATCGTTACTTGCTGAGTTGGTCTAACTCCGTTGACAGAACTATTATCAATAGGTCCAGTCGACAAAATGGCCATATAATTCCGGTCTGATCTGCAGCGGTACCTCCTGTTGTAAAAACGAATTCAAATCTATCAAAATCAGCAAAGTAATTTCTGGTTAGTACTTGATTTGGAAAGACTTCAAAAAATTCAAGTACATATAACGTTCTTGTGCCGTTTAAGATATATCCTTGTATGAGAACAGTTGCAGAATTAACAACATCCCTATTATCAATTAATACTGATATCTGTTGAGTTGACCTCATGCCACTGATAGCATTGTTTTCTATCGGTCCGCTTGATAAGACAGCCATTTATGTTTTCCCCTCCTAGTCATAAAATTGATATTTACTTTGAGTTGCAAAATAGTAAATATTTAAACCTCACTCCTAAACTATG
>NZ_JBFTQB010001323.1:0-1187 GCF_056398785.1 Paenibacillus sp. 01T422
CTACTAAACCAGAGTCATTTACTTTATAAGAAATAAGAGGCTGATCTGTCTTAGCGTTCTTGCGAATACTGTAGCTAATGACCTGAGAATCTATGCCAAGCACAACTTCTTTCTTGATCATCTCGCAGAGTGCTTCCAGCTCGCCGCCCGTTAATCTTGCGCCTGTTTCAAATACCAGCACCTTCTTGCCATCGCGTAAATCCACTTTCAGGAGTGTTGCTTTCAGGTTAGTAAACATGTTCATCGCCCTTTCGACATTTCGATTATTTTTAATTCAATACGTGGCCGTGAGCTATACCGCTTAAGCGCATAAACCTCAACGACCTGACTATCATCTTTCCAAATGACACCTTTGAGTGCGTCCTTGACACCCTTCAAATAGTTATCAACATCCGGCTTTGAAGTCGGTAGGATCTCTCCAGCCTCTGCAGCAGCCGCTTTCTTCGGTGACTTGCTCAGATAACCTGGCATGGTGCGGAATACGATCAGCTTCATCTTGATCGGTCCCTCCAACAGGTTAGCTGGAGCAAATTCCATTGCGGCCAGCTTGACGAACTTTTTATAATCACCAGACTTAGCCGGATCATAAGTCTTAACAAATCCTCCAGCTGTTGAGAAGCGTGGGCGCCCTTGTGCAACCGGCTCACCATAAACCGTAAACTCAATCATGCGCTCGCCCTCCTGCACCTTAGTCCTCTGCGGACCTTCTTCACGGTACAAACATATTTTTCATCGAGTACGTAAACTTCGCCAATCACTTTGCTGCCTTGAAAGATTAAGAAACGGTTACTTGTTGCAAAGCAGACATCTCGCATGCTCTCACCCGCCTTAATCCAAGGCCTTTCACCGTGTAGCAAAGTCTAGCCAGCTTGCTCTCAGCCTCTTGCAGTGTCAATTCTGAGCCATACATTTTTCCGTAAACTGTTAATTTGTACATGGTTCATGCTCCTCTCAGTTTTGATAAGCAGATTTATTGGAATATTGCTCGCGTTCGTATTTCGCACGKGGCTTGCGGTTCTCTATTTCCCTGAGAGCATCCCACTTGATCGTGATCGGTGCTAAGTTATCGTGATAAGCAATTTCGAGAAGCTGAGGAAGTGTTGCGCTATTCATGTTCATGCAGTTCCCCTCTTCCAAGGATTTTTGGTTTGCTGCTTTTTCTCTGGAAGACTGGAGCCCTCATGGTG
>NZ_JBFTQB010001324.1:0-1186 GCF_056398785.1 Paenibacillus sp. 01T422
CTGCGGCGGATGAGAAGAGTTCCGCTCAACAAAACGGGTATCCACCCTGATTTTGGAGGTGGCTTCGACACCATGCTCGATGGATTCGATTAGCAAATCAACGGCCAATTGGGCCATGCGTTTCTTCTCGACATGTACAGTAGTTAGTTCCGGTGAAATGATGCGAGACTCCGAAATATTATCAAAGCCAACGATGGACACTTGCTCAGGCACCCGGATACCGAGCTCTGTCAAGGTCTTCATAGCACTAATGGCGATGTAATCACATTCGCAAAAGATGGCAGTCGGCAGCTGGCGGCCCGTTTCCATGTACGCCTTTATTTGTTTCTTCAGATCTTCTTGAGAGGATAACATCGTCGGCGCTACAGCAAAAATGCGATCAGGATGGATCTCAAGTCCCTGTTCATGCAAAGCCTCATAAAAGCCCACTTTGCGCTCCTCAAAGTTCTGAATCCGAACATTGGAAGCAATATAGCCAATTTCTGTATGACCGATGCCGCATAGGTGAGCGCCTGCTTGATAGGCTCCCATGAAGTTATTCATGCTCACAAAATGGACCGGCAGCTTATCGAAGCAATTGTCGAGCACAACAAGGTGAGGCCCCAGCCGATTCGAAATGTCCAGAATTTCCTCAGGACTCAGGTTATTTCCAAGCAGTATAATGCCATCGCTTTGGTTGTCCTCTGCAAGCGTTCGAATTTCGCGTTCGAAATACTCCATATCCACCGACGAAAAGAGCAAGGAATAACCTTTGGAGCGGCAGCGATCCTCAATATAATGAATCAGCTCTCTAAAAAAGGGCTGCTGATAATAGGCTTCAAGCACGATGCCCGAGTTGGTGAAAACGAGAAAAGAGAGTGATTTCACGGCGTTTTCGGCAGCAGATGCCCGAGGTTTCGGGGAATAACCACTTTCCCTAGCAATCTCAAGTACACGGTCGCGAGTCTCCGAGCTGATCCCCGTTTTGCCGTTTAGAGCAAGTGATACCGCCGATTTGGAAACTCCGGCCATTTTCGCAATATCTTCCATTTTCAAGTCGAACAATCCCCATTTACTAAATTAGTTGAGTGAGTTTAGTTTATCCCTAACTGCATTGAAATGCAATAATTCATTTATTTTTAACTAAACTTTTTATATAAATATAACTAAATTTAATAATAAACTGCATTGACGTCCTATTATAGAC
>NZ_JBFTQB010001325.1:0-1185 GCF_056398785.1 Paenibacillus sp. 01T422
TTTCCGATAGTTATCCCAGTCTTATAGGCAGGTTACCTACGTGTTACTCACCCGTCCGCCGCTAAGCACCGAAGTGCTCCGCTCGACTTGCATGTATTAGGCACGCCGCCAGCGTTCGTCCTGAGCCAGGATCAAACTCTCCATAATAGTGGACAATTGCTTGTCCGAATATCTGAAAGCTTAAAAGCTCATTGACTTGCTAGCGAGATTATTCATCTCTTATTTTGAACGATTTCTCGTCCGTGCTTACTCACTCGTTGTTCAGTTTTCAAAGATCAAGGACTCTTGTCCTACCCGCTCTCTTTCGAAAGCCGGAAGACCAATATACCATACTGAGTTTTTGTTTGCAACTTATTTTTTAAGTTGTTTTCAATTATTTCCTCGTTGTCCTCAGCGGCAACTTTTATAAGATACCACAGACGCTACAGACAATGCAAGTACTTTCGACAAAAAAATTCGAGGCACCTTAAGATGCCCCGAAATGGTTCCATTATTCTCCTTGACGCTCACGCATAAGCGGGAACAACAGTACATCGCGAATAGATGGGGCATTGGTCAATAGCATAACCAAACGGTCGATTCCTATTCCTAAACCACCTGTTGGCGGCATGCCGTATTCCAATGCACGAATGAAGTCCTCATCCATCTCATGAGCTTCATCATTCCCTTGCTCTTTCTCACGAAGTTGAGCCTCAAAACGCTCTCTTTGATCGATAGGATCGTTAAGCTCAGTAAATGCATTCGCATGCTCACGAGCAACGATAAAGAGCTCGAAGCGATCTGTGAAGCGCGGATCTTCCGGGTTCTTTTTGGCAAGCGGTGAAATTTCTAAAGGATGTCCATAAATAAAAGTTGGCTGTATCAGCGTCTCTTCTACAAACGTCTCAAAGAATTGGTTCAAAATATGACCAAATGTCATATGCGGCTCTACTTTCACGTTATGCTCTTTGGCTAAGCGATGCGCTTCCTCGTTCGTCATTTGAACACCGAAATCTACACCTTTAACTTCTTTAACCGCATCAACCATGGAGACACGTCTCCAGCCAACAGCCAGATCAACCACATAATCTCCGTAAGGAATCGATGTAGTACCAAGAACTTCTTGAGCGATATGCGCAATAAGCTCTTCAGTCAGCTTCATAATGTCTTTGTAGTCAGCATAAGCTTCGTACAGCTCAATCATTG
>NZ_JBFTQB010001326.1:0-1179 GCF_056398785.1 Paenibacillus sp. 01T422
GAGTGTCATTACAAATGTTGAGACTGACGAGGATGTTCAATTAATCAAAGAGTTTACACTGCTTCCTATATTGCTCGATATGTTGTCGAGGGATTGTGAAGAGCTCAGGGTTCACAAAGACAAAATTATTTATAGTCATATTCTGTTTTACCTAAAAGAAGTCGAGAACGCTATTTATCCAGAAATACAAAGCATTAAGAGTAAAATGAAAAAGCGTGATATTAAGGTGTTGAATACATCGATGACTGCTTTAGGTATTAATGTTGAATATAAAGTTCGCGGTTACGTCCATCATTTCACAATGCTCAGAAGTTTGATTAAAGCTGAACTCATGACAACTTTAATGACAATGCGGAGGTCATTGTAATGGTAATGAGGGAAAAAAGCGAACGCACAATTTACCTCTCGGACTGCCAATCTTTTTACGCAAGCGTTGAAAAGGCTACACATCCTGGATTAGATAATCTTCCTGTTGTTGTGGCCGGTGATCCTGCCAGAAGATCGGGAATTATTTTGGCAGCATGTCCAATAGCCAAAAGCTTTGGAATTAGTACTGCTCAGCGACTTGGAGATGCCCTGCAGCTATGCCCAGATGTTATCGTAATGCGTCCGCATATGCAGCGTTATATCGATGTATCACTTGCAATTACGGACATTTACAAAGAGTATACCGATTTAGTTGAAGTATTTTCTATTGATGAGCAGTTCCTAGACGTGACGGGTTCGCTCAATCATTTTCGCTGTACCTCAGAAGAACTGGCAAGCATGATTCAAAAAAAGGTCGCAGCGTCAATGAATGTACGTATTCGTGTTGGCATCGGTCCAACTAAAATCCTTGCTAAGCAAGCAACGGACAATTTTGCAAAGAAAAACCCTAGTGGTATTTTTACGCTTGGTAAAGAGGATGTAGAACGTGTCCTATGGCCTTTAAGTGTGGATAAAATGTATGGAGTTGGGTCGCGCATGACTCGGCATTTCGTGGCTCTTGGCATGACAACGATAGGTCATGTTGCTCAAACACCATTACATTTGCTTAAACAGAAATTTCGTGCGCGCTTTGGTAAACAATCGGATATTCAAGCCGAGGTCATGTGGCGTACAGCTAACGGTCTTGATGATAGTCCTGTCACACCTGGTACTTTTAATGTAGCTCCAAAATCAATCGGACACGGAATGACC
>NZ_JBFTQB010001327.1:0-1179 GCF_056398785.1 Paenibacillus sp. 01T422
GTATTTGACACCGAATTACACGGATATGGYCTCCTATTTCCACAAAATGTATAGCGACGGCATTCTGGCCAAGGACTTCTCTGTCATTAAGCAAACCCAGGCTGAAGAGATCTTTACAACCGGACGAGCTGCTTCTTATGGAAGAAATACATGGCGGGATTACAACTTCGAACAAACGATCAAGAAAGTGCAGCCGCAAGCGAATGTCATTTCATTGCCACCAATGAAAGGTCCAGGAGGTTCTAGTGTTCAGCTGTCGGTCCCATTCTCGGGAGCCTTCTATATTTCGAAACAAGTTCCAGAGGAAAAAGCGAGACAAATTCTGGACTTTTTCGAGAGAACGACGACGCCGGAACAAACGGACTATAACTACTATGGTGTCGAGGGTGTCGACTATACGATGGTAGATGGCCAACAGCAACTCACCGAACTTGGTGTAAAACAAGTAACCGCTAACGGCACTGGCGCTATTTTTCCTCTTGCCTATAATAATAAAATGAAAGTTATTAATCCTGCCGCTCCCAAAGCATATAACGATGCCAAGGAAAAATCGGTGGCCATTTATGCAGAAGTAGGCAAGATTGATCCTTTTTCTATCATTAATTCGAATACGTGGACGTCTATTTGGCCGAAGTATCAATCGGAATGGCAGTCGATGGTCGTCAAAGCGATCGTAGGGCAGATTACAATGGATGAGTACAAAGCTTATATCGAGAAGTTAAATGCGAGCCCGGATTTTCAAACGGCTTATAAGGAATTCGCAGCAGATTATAAGGAAAAGTTTCCTAAGTAAGCTGTGTCGGGATGAGTTCCTTTCCGCTTGCTATTTGGGGCTCCACTCCCTATGCTTAACACACGAACAAGATGTGTGAATTAGTGAGTGACATGAAGATGGAGCTTAAGACAACAGGGAGGACTTATGGCTAACTGGAGCAGCATGTTTCTGCAAAATCTAGGCAAGAAGAGACGGATGAACACGAGAACGTATTTCTTCAAGCTCATTTGGCTTGGTTGTATTTCCGTATGTATACCGGTGATATTGGCTAGCATAGCGTATTATCAATTCTCTACCAACCGGATGCAGAAATACATACAGACGGAAAGTGATTCATCGCTGACCATTATGAAGGATCGAGCCGAAACGGTTTTACAGGAAATTGAGCAAGAGTCACTCCAATT
>NZ_JBFTQB010001328.1:0-1175 GCF_056398785.1 Paenibacillus sp. 01T422
GTGTATATATGAAATTAACGAATAAGTATGTCATCTCGCTCCTGGTATTTTCTGGGATATGCATAGTTATTGCCGCTTATGCCCTTATGAAGAGCCAGAGTGTCTCTGAGTATGATCCTGCTTTGACCGTAAATAACGAGCCCATAGCAGCAGGTGAGTTTCGTGAGCGACTCGCCTATAACCACGTTGCCAAAACCTATAGTTATTTTAAAGACAAATATGGGGTAGATCCTGGAAAGGATTTTTGGAAAACGATCTATGGAGGAGAAAGTCCAATAGATGTTGCTAGGAAAGCGACTTTAAACGATGAAGTTAGAATCAAAGTTCAACAAATGCTCATGAAGCAGAACGGAATTATTACTGATTTAAGCTATGAAAGTTTTCTGAAGAGTCTAGCGGATGAAAATCATAGAAGACAAGAAGCAGTGAAGAAGGGACAGATTGTCTATGGTCCGACACAATTCGGTGAGAACGAATTTTTCGATTATCAATTTAGCAATAACGTATTTAAGTTGAAAGAAGTGCTGTATTCCAAAGACATCTCGGAAGATGATTTAAGGAAGCTATATGAAAGAGACAGGGAAGAGAAATATAAATTGCCAGATTATATCAAGGTTCAAAAGATAACAATACCCTTTGGCGGCACGGAGATCGAGAAAGAGAAGGCTGAGCAGGTAATCAGGCAAGCAAAAGCAAAGCTTGATTCGGGAAGTGATTTCGAAAGTGTAGCCAAACTATACAATGAAAACGGTCAAGTACATGATCAAATTTTTGATGAAACGACCGCTAGAAGAGATGTAATCCAGTATTCAGAGTTAAAAGCGATTGCTCCAAAACTAGAAATCACACAGGTAAGTGATGTTATAGAAGCAAGGAGCGAGTTCGTTCTCATCAAATGTATAGATAAAAAACAAGATCGCTATCAAGGCTTTGATGATGCAAGAACTAAAGTACAAACCGACTATGTAGACAAGAAATATATCGCGTTGATAGATAAACTCGTAGGAGAAGCTCAAATACAAATAAATGCAAACGTATACAATCAATTGTTCCCATAGACAACAACAGCTAAGAGTTCTATAGATACATGTTTCCAACGGTCTACACCGTTTCATATATAATCAAATTTTTATGGAGGAATACTTTATGATGAAAAAAAGTACTTGGTGTACGGT
>NZ_JBFTQB010001329.1:0-1171 GCF_056398785.1 Paenibacillus sp. 01T422
GGGTAAGGTGTATTATATCAGTTGTTAATTTCATGTTAACTGTATTATATATTTTCCTAAACTGTACTATTCGCTTCCGCGAAAAAAGGTCATATATCATAAGGATAGCGGTGTACAATTCACAAAAACAGGTTTATAATAATACTATAACAGAAGTGTAGCTAGCAGGCATCAAAATCATATAAGAGGTGAAATGGTATGAGTAAGCCACTTGTCAGCCAAGTAAATTACGAAGTGACCACAGAGAAGGTTGAGCCTTTACAAGTACTGGCTCCAGACGGCACGATTGTAAATCCCGACAAAATGCCTAAACTTAGCGATGACCAATTAAGAGAGTTAATGAGAAGAATGGTATTCACACGTGTTTGGGACGAAAGAGCAGTAAATCTCGGTCGTCAAGGACGTCTTGGTTTCTATGCGCCGGTATCCGGCCAAGAAGCTTCCATGATCGGTAGTGAATTTGCATTAAATAAAGATGACTTTATTTGCCCAGGTTACCGCGATATGCCGCAGCTCGTATGGCACGGACTTCCGCTTTACCAGGCGTTCCTATACTCCCGCGGACATCAACATGGCGGACAAATTCCGCAGGATGTTCACGTTCTTATGCCGCAAATCATCATTGGTGCACAGATTTTGCACGCAACTGGTGTTGCTATGGCGTTCAAAAAACGTAACCAACCGCGTGTAGCGATCACGTACACAGGCGACGGAGGAAGCTCAGAAGGAGATTTCTACGAAGGTATGAACTTTGCAGGAGCATTCAAGTTGCCTGCCATTTATTTTGTACAAAACAATGGATATGCGATCACAACGCCTTATTCCAAGCAAACAGGAGCTCTTTCTGTTGCGCATAAAGCACTTGCTGCAGGTATCAAAGGCGTGCAAGTAGACGGAATGGACGTTCTAGCTGTTGTTCAAGCTGTATCAGAAGCTGCTGAAAGAGGCCGCAAAGGCGAAGGCGCGACATTGATTGAAGCATTAACATACCGTTACCGTCCGCATTCCTTGGCCGATGATACGACGAAATACCGTACCAAAGACGAGGAATCCGATTGGGAGCCTAAAGATCCGCTTACGCGCATGCGTATTTTCCYGACCAAAAAAGGTCTATGGAGCGAAGAAGAAGAGGCTAAAGTGAAAGAAGAAGCAAAAGCAACTGTTGCTGAGC
>NZ_JBFTQB010001330.1:0-1164 GCF_056398785.1 Paenibacillus sp. 01T422
ACCGTAACCTGCACAACTTCCACCAATTCCACCATAACCCATGTTTACTCACTCCATTCTGGTGATTTGTTACTACGGTATAGAATATGTTCGTTAAATAGTGATTGCTTGGACATAAGTTAGGGCTTGCTTGCTGGAAGGATTAAATAGGTAATGTTCCTCTGGGGGAGCCTTAAACTCACTCGTCACCCTCTTTTAAACAACGGAAAAAACGGTCTTTATTCGCAACTATTTCGCGATAAGACCGTTTTTGTTTCTTTTGTGATGTTGGTTTAAATTGCAAAAGTCAATGAAAAATTATTTTTCCCGAAGCTTGCTTTTATTCACGGACATTCTTTATGCGGTTGTTTTCTTGGATGCAATTCACTTCAAAGTCAAGCAGGACGGGGCCATTGTAAACAAAGCAGCCTACATGGTTATCGGCATCGAGGGCATAGACCCGTAGAGCCATGGGGAAAATCAATGAAATGCTAGACAATAGACATTAATCACAAGATAAAATAACAAAGAGTCCCCCAAGTAGAGCGTAGAGCGAAGGGAGGATTTCTTTTGCAATCATCATTTTTTATTTAGGAAGTTGTCTTTCAATGATTCCAAGCTCTTGCTTGCTTTAAGGCGTGTTGGCGTTAAGAATAATTTAGTTACGCTACCGGTGCTTCACTGCTGCAGATCAGTTATGATAAAGATTGCTGTGTGGTGACGGTTAATAAGAGCTTAAGTATCCACCTGAGATCCGTAAACTGATCTACACGACCAATCTCATCGCAAGCTACCATCGTCAACTTCGAAAGGTAACCAAAGGTAAAAGCATCTTCCCAACGGACGAAGCTCTCTTAAAAATGCTCTATCTGGCCACGATGGACGTTACTCGAAAGTGGATAGGCCGCGTCCAAAACTGGGGGCAGATGCTACTTCAACTGTCCGTTTTCTATCCAGATCGGATCGGCCAGCATTTGCGGTGATTTTTTCTCCGCTCGGTGAGAAGTCTTTAAATGAGTTTACACAAAAGATTTGACAGACCCCCATTGTGTAATTCACGAATTCTTTAGACTAGTACCTAATCACTCTTAATTGAATCAATACTTATTAATACCCACACAACCTAAGCATAATTGCAATACTATACTTTTAAGATGCAATAGATGAAATGAAGGAGTACGCAAA
>NZ_JBFTQB010001331.1:0-1162 GCF_056398785.1 Paenibacillus sp. 01T422
TCCCTATACTAGGAGGATACTTATGGTTGCGAATTTGTGGGAAGCAGAAAAGGCGAATAACGTATCAAAAGGCGTAGAGGAATTGGTTTACCGCTCCAATTTACTAGGAACAGATCGTGCTGTTGCGAACTGGGGTGGAGGCAACACTTCATACAAAACAATCGAAAAAGATTTCCGCGGTCGTGAAGTTGAAGTGATGTGGGTCAAAGGAAGCGGTTCTGACCTTGCGACGATGAAAGCAAAGAATTTCACAGGTCTTCGTATGGAAGACATCCGTCCATTGTACGAAAGAGACGAAATGTCCGACGAGGAAATGGTTGCTTATCTTGTGAACTGCATGATCGACAGCAAACATCCTCGTGCTTCCATTGAAACGCTTTTGCATGCTTTCTTACCATTCAAACATGTAGACCACACACATCCAGATGCGATTATCTCGTTATGCTGCGCACATAATGGCCGTGAGCTGGCGAAAGAAATCTATGGCGACCGCTTCGTATGGGTACCTTACGTACGCCCTGGTTTCACACTGTCCAAAATGATCGCTGAAGGCGTAAGAAACAATCCAAAAGCTGAGCTCGTGTTGATGGAGAAGCACGGTCTCGTTACTTGGGGCGAAACGTCCGAGGAGAGCTACCTCAAAACACTTGCGATCATTAATGAAGCTGAAAGCTTTATCGAAGCGCGAGTTAGCGTGGACAACTTGTACGGCGGTTCCAAATACGAGTCCCTCTCCGATTCCGAGCGCAACGACATTTTGGCGCAAGTGCTGCCGACTGTTCGCGGAGCTGTAAGCAAAGAGAAGAAAATGATCCTTACAGTAGACAGCGCTGACGATGTATTGAAATTCGTTAACAGCAAGGATGCAGCTGTCTTGTCGCAAGTAGGCGCAGCTTGCCCGGATCACTTGGTTCATACTAAAATGAAGCCGCTGTACATCGACTGGAATCCGAATTCCCGTGATGCTGCTTCCCTGACGGAAGCTTTGCAAGCTGGCATTGCTGCATACAAAGAAGAGTACAAAGCGTACTTCGAGCGCAACAAAAATGAAGGTGACGTCATGTTCGAAACAGCTCCTCGCGTTATTTTGATCCCAGGAATCGGGATGATTAACACAGGCAAAAGCTGGGCTATGGCGCAAGTCAGCGGTGCACTTTACCAC
>NZ_JBFTQB010001332.1:0-1160 GCF_056398785.1 Paenibacillus sp. 01T422
GGTCTATTCACAGCCGACTATTTGTGGGAGAAGAAAGGTATCGTACCTTTTTTGAAGATAGATAAGGGGCTGGCAGATTCCGAGGACGGCGTGCAAGTACTAAAACCGATTCCCGATTTGGACGGCTTGCTCCGGCGTGCGGTCGAGCGCAACATCTTCGGAACTAAGATGCGTTCGATCATTCACGAGGCGAATCCGCAAGGGATTCGCAGGGTAGTGGAGCAGCAGTTCGAGCTCGGTAAACAAATTTGGGCTGCAGGACTTGTTCCCATCATCGAGCCCGAAGTCGATATTAACAGCTTAGACAAAGGGGAATCAGAACGGATCTTGAAGGACGAAATTTTCAAGCAGCTGTCCACTCTTGCACCCGATGTGACTGTTATCCTGAAACTCTCGATCCCAACTGAGGACGATTTCTACAGTGATCTGATGAACGAGCCACACGTCGCTCGGGTCGTCGCACTGTCTGGCGGATATGAGCGGGAAGAAGCCAACGAACGACTGGCCCGGAGTCACGGCTTGATCGCTAGCTTCTCCCGTGCATTGGCTGAAGGTTTGTCTGATCAACAGTCGAATGAGCAGTTCAACGAGATGCTGACTCGATCCATTCGGTCCATATACGAAGCGTCGATCTCCTAATAGAGACGATAGCCAAGCCCGTGATTACAGACGCGGGCTTTTTTCGTGCTCTGAGGAGCGTGGAAAGCTTCAATTATAATAGCTGTTAACAAGATTACCAAAAGGAACCTGGGAAACCTAATAGTTATTCCCTTTACTGTTTAAACTAAGCTTAAAGGTACGCGGCTAGCCCCATTTTAAAAAACTCTTATACATCACCAAATTTCCTTGAAGGGGGGCATCTGTTTTGGATGCGCAGTTTCTAGATTTATTGGCCGAGAAATATGATACGGAAGAAAAAGTTGTAACAGCAATCATCGACCTTGAAGCGATCTCCAATCTTCCCAAGGGGACTGAGCATTTTGTCAGTGATTTGCATGGGGAGTTCCAGGCATTTCAGCATGTCCTAAGAAACGGTTCGGGTACCGTAAAAGAGAAAATCAAAGCCTTGTTCCGTGAGGTTTGGACGGATCATGAAATCAATAATTTTACGGTGTTAGTTTATTATCCGGAAGAAAAAATACAACTGGTTAAAGGAGACC
>NZ_JBFTQB010001333.1:0-1160 GCF_056398785.1 Paenibacillus sp. 01T422
GTACAAGCTTGTTCGTATTTACCAACCAGAACGGGTTTGGTGATTCCTTCCGCAAATAATCCTGATAAGCACCTGTAAATTTCGTAATCCCTTCATGCTTAAGCAGCTCTCTGGACATGACAGCAATATCATTGGCTGTTGTATAGTGATTGGGGACCGGCAGTCCGTTGCAGTTTGAAAAATGCGTGTTTTTCATTCCTAACTGCTGCGCGCGCTCGTTCATCATTTGCACAAAATTTTCTTCTGATCCTGCAATTTTCTCGGCCATCGCCACCGAAGCATCATTACCAGATGCCATAGCAATACCCTTCAGCATTTCCTGAACCGTCATTTCTTCGCCTGGCTCAAGAAAGATTTGTGAACCTCCCATAGAGGCTGCGTACTCACTGACCCGGACTTTCTCATCCATTTTAATATTGCCTTTGTCAATGGCTTCCATGATGAGAAGCATCGTCATGATTTTCGTAATACTAGCTGGCGGAAGTTTGGTGTCTTTGTTTTTCTCCGCAATGACTGTGCCTGTGTCTGCATCCATCAGTACGGCGGATTGCGCATTAGGTGTTAAATCAACCGTAGGCGCTTTCTTCTCTTCCGCAAAAGCAACCGGTAAGATCAGCATCACACATAACTGTAAACAGATTAAACTTATTAGCCCTTTTTTTCGCATAGCCTTTGTACCCCTCCTGTGAGATATGAAGTGAAAACCAGACGCTTGCAGCTTCAATGACTGCTAATCAGTCTTGACGATTTCCCATCAAAATATTCCAAAGGAAGGAAAATAAGCATTAACAAAAAATGCGTGCCTGCTCTTTATCCAAACGACTTGCTGTCTGCACAAAAGATGTAAAATGTACAGCAATATTGAGAGGCAGTCCTCCAGCCGGCACTTTACTTGTAAAACCTACATCAAATTTGCTTATAAATCAGGAAATCCTCGATTTGCGTGGATTTTTGCTGTACCTTTTGCATCAAGATGCGCCCAAACGTCCTCTTTGCACCAAAATACCAGCACTTTTTACATCAAAAAATCTCACCTAGGTCATAATGTCCCTCTGTTCAAATAAAAAAGCTATCTCATGGGTCTGAAAACCCTAAGAGATAGCCTTTACGTGAGATTATGCTAGACAATTACATCATAAATCAACTGAACAGGTGCTGGC
>NZ_JBFTQB010001334.1:0-1154 GCF_056398785.1 Paenibacillus sp. 01T422
GGGGTATACGGCGGACGCTATAACGGATTCCCGTTCGGCGACATCATGCAGCGCAACGTGAATATCCGTTCCGGACAAGCTCCGGTCATTCATTATATGCCGTATATGTACGAGTTGGTTACGTCGGGGAAAGTGGACCCTGGAGACGTTGTTACGCACGTCATTCCGCTCAGCGAGGCCAAGCGCGGCTATGAAGTGTTCGATACGAAAACGGACGATTGCATCAAAGTCGTCTTAAAACCTTGAATATGGATGAACAAATGGGAGGACAATCCAAATGAATTCCAATTACGCCATGCATGAGATGCTGGAGGTTCATGAAATGGCTGCGTTCAAGACCGTTTGCTTGACCAAATCCAAAACCATGCAAGCTCTGGTAACCGACCCGGAGCTCATACAAATTTTGCAGCAAGACGTACAATTATCACAGCAGCAGCTTCAGGAGCTCGGTGGAGTGCTGTCTAAAGTAATCCTATAGGAGATAAAACATGAACTCAATACTAGAACACATGACAGGGCTTCATACGCTGACCGACGACGTAATCGCAATGGATTTTTTGATGAACGCCAAGAGCGGAGTCAGAAACTACGCCATGGCCGTAACCGAATGTGTCACCCCCGAAATCAAGCAAATTTTGATGAAACAGCTCGATGAAGCTATAGACTCCCATGAAAAGATAACAAACTACATGATGCAGCGGGGGCTATACCATCCCTACCATATTCCAGAGCAAATTCAGCTCGATCTGAATAATATTCAGACCGCTATGATCATTCCGTCCTGACACCGTATTCRTCCCGCCAAAACGCGCAAAACCACCTTGGTTCAGGCGCGTTTTTTTATTTTAGCCGAAGACTTTAGCGAATAAAATGTTCCCCGTGTCAAGAATCCAACAATAAAATAATGGCGGATTCGCTCCGCACTAACTGCGGCTTCGTCACAACACACTTGAACAGGCGTTCCTTCGTTTGTTTTGCTTCTGATTGTCATCGCCACGCACTCTGTGGATCTCTGCTCTCACGTCGCAACAGAGCATAAATCTGTGTGGTAGATGCTTTTTCATGCCCAAGCATACCCTGAATAAATTCTAGCGGTGCTCCATTATCTAGCAATTGACAGGCATATGTGTGACGGAATCGATGAGGATATACAT
>NZ_JBFTQB010001335.1:0-1899 GCF_056398785.1 Paenibacillus sp. 01T422
CTATATGATTATGACTTTGCCAAACTTCCGATTGCACCGGTTCTTCATCAAGGTGCTCCTCTGACCATCTCGATTGACATGCCGGGCCGGGCCATCACCTTGCAGATTTGGCAGGTGCAGGTCGGACGCAACAAGATCTATTTACTCGACGCCGATCATGAGGCTAATCAACCCGCGGATAAAGAACTGACCGCACAGCTATATGGCGGGAATCAGGATACGCGCATTGCGCAGGAAATCGTGCTTGGAATTGGCGGCGTCAAAGCGCTCCGCGCACTAGGCATTTACCCTAACGTGTATCACATTAACGAAGGTCACGCAGCTTTTCTCACTCTGGAGCGACTGAAGGAGCTTCTGCATCTAGGTCTGCCTTTGCACGTGGCTGTCGAGACCGTCCGCTCAGCTACCGTCTTCACCACCCATACGCCCGTTCCAGCGGGCCATGACACGTTCTCCATCGGGATGTTGGAACATTATCTCGGACCGCTATTCAATGAGCTGTCACGCCACAAACAGGCGATTATAGCACTTGGACTTGACCATCACACTGGTCAATTTAATATGACTCATTTGGCCATGAATACAGCTGGACTGCGCAACGGTGTTAGTAAACTGCATGGGCAAGTTTCCCGAGAAATGTTCAAAGAATTTCACGGACACATCGATGCTGGCGAAGTTCCAATTGGTTCAATTACAAATGGCGTTCATTTGGACACATGGACAGCTCCTAGCTGGAAAGAACTGCTGGATCGTTTCCTACCCGGCACATGGCGAGAAGAACAAGCCAACAAACATCAATGGCAGCAAGTTGAAGTCATTCCCGATGAATCCATCTGGAAGGTGCATCAGCAGTTGAAAGATGATTTAGTCAGCTTCGCCCGTCAGAATTTAATGGAGCAACGGAGACGCAATGGAGAATCTGAGCAGCGGATTGAGGAAGTTAGGCATTATCTGAACCCAAAGGCCTTAACGATCGGATTCGCCAGACGGTTCGCGACCTATAAGTCGAAGACCCCTGGAGGCCAGCGGCACGAGCGGGCAAAAAGCAGCAATGAACGGCGTTCTTAACTTCAGCGTGCTAGATGGTTGGTGGGAGGAAGGTTACAACGGGACGAACGGTTGGGCTATTGGTTCAACAGGTACGGCCGATTGGGCTGTGCAGGAGAAAGAAAATACCCAATCCATTTATCAGATTTTGGAGAAAGAAATTATTCCCCTGTACTATAACCAGGGAAGTCTCCCGCATCAATGGATTAGCCGGATGAAGCGCTCTATCCAATCGCTTAGCCCCGTGTATAATACACATCGCATGGTACAGGACTACACGGAAGAAACTTATTTGCCGACAGCAGATCGAGCACGCTTATTTGTCGCTAATCACTACGAAGTTGCGACGAAGGTTGCCGATTATAAGCAATTCATCCGAAATAACTGGTATCAAGTAAAAATCATTGGTATCGATGATCGCTCCGCCAAATTGTCTACGGAAGTGCCATTAAGYGAAATCAAACCGTCAACAAAGGAAGTGACGGCACAGATCTTTTTYGGCCCAATTTGGCCACAAGATACGGCTGTAGAGATCATTTATTACGAGGACAACGGTGAAAAATGGGAACAGCGTATCATCCCCATGGAGTCATCAGGTGGACTGATTGAGCATGTGCAGAGCTATAAAGCAACCATACCTGGACATCTCGTCCATGGTCCGCACTTCTCCATTCGCGTTCGACCTATTTCGACAAATTTCGCCCATTCCTTTGAGCTTTCATTAGTTACCAGCACATTATCATGGCAATAAATGTATGATTCCCTCGATTAAGCCCCTTTTGGGGCTTTTCTTATTTTCTTTTATAAATTATTATGAAAAGAGAACTTACGGTATGTGCATGCGTTCATGAA
>NZ_JBFTQB010001336.1:0-1149 GCF_056398785.1 Paenibacillus sp. 01T422
GTGTATACCTTGTCCATATTTAGAATGACTTGTCCAGTATGTAGATCCAAATAGTATGGATGCTCAAAGTTGCTGTCTAGGTAGGCATCAATAAGCTCTTCCATTAGATTCATTTCGATCAACCTCTCTTAAGAAATATGATCCTATTTTAGCAAAAAAATTATCAGAGTGAATACGAAATTTAAAGCAGCCGACTTCAAATCAGTAGAATGTTTCTTATCTGAATCTTTGAATAGCACCTTTTCTATCATTTCTAGTAAACATAAAAGCCCCTCCTTTACTGTCAAGTATTGGAGGGGTCTCGTTATTTTATACGTTCATATTCTATTATTTAAGCCTTCGCGGTAAGCTAACAGATTCTCAAAAACCCGAAGTCTCTAAATCAAATAATAACTTTTGGGGTTGTGCTCCTGAATAATTCCGCGAAATTGGATGGTGACTGAAACAAAGGGAAGACCGTAGTTGACGTTAAGGTTCATCTAGGCCCCCGCACTCCGACATACCGTTCACGAGCTACGAAAGCGGGACGAGACGTATGAAAAAAGCAGTATTCACGATGAGGAGCCTGCTTGTGCAACTCACTGTATCGGCGCATCGCTGACGTTGAGTCATCAAACCTATCAACGACAACCACTTCCTCAATATAGCGGTTACCTTCCATGGAGTGTGCCTTCATTGCTTCAAGAACTACCCATTCATTTGGAAATCGTTCCTGCACTTCTTCCCATTGCATCCCATAGCCTCCTTTGGCTTACGTCATTTTCATTATAACATAAACAAAATTCGACCAAACAAGCTCCAAACCGAGTTATCTCTTTTTAAATATGCCGAACCCCTGTCCCCGATTTGATAGTTGTAGTTTTATCTGGACAAGGGTTCGATGTCCCGAGGGGAGTATTGAAATGTCCATTTAACTTGCTTACGAAGCTCAATCACCGATGACTACCTTAGCAGTACATTTCAATGCCGTGCTCCCTCCGATTACGCTTCGGTCCGCGCGGGCGAACCCTAGAGGGGTTCATCTCCCAAAACTCACCCATACAAAAGAAAAAGCACCCTCAACGGGTGCTTCTTCATTTTGTATGGAGGTGAGCCGTGGTGTGCCAAATCCACAATTCGCCGCCGCGTGATACTGAGGATATTCTATAG
>NZ_JBFTQB010001337.1:0-1907 GCF_056398785.1 Paenibacillus sp. 01T422
CATCAATGGTCCGCCTTGCGTCCCGGGGAACACTGCTTTATCAATCGCTGCAGCCCAAGGCTTCCGGCACAGAATCATACCGCCGCGGGGTCCGCGAAGCGTTTTGTGCGTAGTTGTTGTTACAAAGTGGGCGTGTGGAACTGGRCTGGGATGTAACCCTGCCGCAACTAACCCGGCAATATGGGCCATGTCCACGAAGAACAAGGCTCCCACATCATTAGCAATTGAACCTAATGCTTCAAAATCAATGATGCGAGGATATGCGCTGGCACCAGCCACGATCATACGAGGTTTATGCTTGAATGCCAATTTGCGAACCTCATTGTAATCAATAAACCCATCGCTTTCTCTAACTCCATAAGGTATAAAGTTATATAAGATACCGGAAGCATTAACAGGGCTGCCGTGCGTTAAGTGACCGCCATGCGCCAAGTTCATACCAAGAACGGTATCTCCAGCTTTCAGAGCAGCTAAATATACCGCCAAATTGGCTTGTGCGCCGGAGTGTGGCTGCACATTGGCATGCTCTGCGCCAAATATTTCTTTTGCACGATCACGCGCAATATCCTCAACGATATCTACATGCTCACAGCCGCCGTAGTAACGTTTACCCGGATAACCTTCTGCGTATTTATTCGTCAAAACCGTTCCCATCGCTTGCAACACAGCTTCGCTAACGAAGTTTTCAGAAGCGATTAACTCAATTTTATCACGTTGACGGCCAATCTCCAGATTCATTGCCTCAACAATTTTGGGGTCTTGTTTGCGTAATTGCTCCACTGTAAATTGCTCCTTAGCATCGTTTTGTTTAGTTTTGGCTCAAGTAATCTAAATCACCATCTGACAGAACTCTTCTACAATTGTTACTAAGAAGATATCATAGAGCCGCAGCTATAGAGTAACTGGATTTAGCTATATCTAGATATAGCTAATGGCTATATCTACTGTGTATTGAAGTTTATAAAGTAATCTATCTACCCAAGCTGAGGAACTCCAATGAAACGTTCCGTTAAGCTGTCTCAGCAAGTTAGAAGAAAAACCTCAGGCTGCTGAGTCTTCATCGACATATATTTCCGCCGCCAAGCAAGCTCCCCCATTCTCCTCATCTGCTGAAATCTACCTCATATCAAAGGAAAGCTAATCACCCGATTACATATTCGCTTAATTAATTCCCGCTCATGACTAATTACCAATACACCGGCACTCTGCCGTTCAGCCCAGCGCAGCACCGCACGCCAAATTTGCGCTTGTGTAATGGCATCTAGCATGGTAGTCATCTCATCAGCAATTAGATACCGTGTTTCCGCCCCTAGCGCTCTAGCCACACAAATCCGCTGCAGCTCCCCTCCGGACAGCTCATTCGGATATCGCTCTAACCAGTCGTCTTCAATCGATAGTTCAGATCGCATCAAATGGTCCATCATGCCTGATTCTTGCAAGGTTCTTCGCAGTTTCCACCGCGGATTAACCGCTTGTTCAGGATGCTGCAGCACGAACTGGACAGGGTTCCGCGCCCCCTTCCTGTGTGGAACACCGTCCACGCTTACGTGTCCCTCCTGCAGTCCCACATGTCCTGCAAGTAATTGCCCCAGCGTGGACTTCCCGCAACCACTAGGTCCGATGAGTCCTACGATTTCTCCGGCTTCTAATTGAATATCGAGGTTGTGAAACACCCACGCCTCTTTCCCGTAACGATACCCCAAAGATTTCCCCTCAAGCACTATGTATGCACCTGACCCTTCCGTTTCTTACTGTACGCGACTCAGGAGGCTGCTGTTCACATGCCGAAGTAGCCAAAGAACAACGGGGAGCAAATACACATCCTGTCGGCAAAGCATCCGGCAGCGGCTGAGCCCCAGGTAACGGCACAAATTCGTTACCTGGCAGCGCTCTCCATAACGCTTGGG
>NZ_JBFTQB010001338.1:0-1141 GCF_056398785.1 Paenibacillus sp. 01T422
CATCAGGGACACGATCGCTGCTGTCAATAAAATTGTACCGCTCCAGTCGATTTTGGCCTTACTGTGCTCCACAGTTTCATGATACGAAAAAATAATAACTAACAAAGACACAATTCCGAGCGGCAAATTGATGAAGAAAATCCATTCCCACGTTACATAATCCGTGAAATAAGCGCCGATGATCGGACCGAGTACGCTCGATAAACCGAATACGGCTCCGAAAAGCCCTTGCATCTTACCCCGTTTCTCCGGTGGAAAAATATCAAAAATAATCGCAAAGGTAATTGGCATCAAGGCACCGCCCCCAATACCCTGGATTGCGCGATACACGATCAACTCAGTCATTGATGAGGCTGTTCCGCATAGGGCAGATCCGATCATGAAAACGATGATCCCTACGATAAAAAATAACTTACGACCGTACATATCCGAGAGTTTTCCGAAAATAGGCATGGCAGCCACGTTCGCAATCAAATAGGCTGAGAATACCCAAACGAACTGATTGAACCCCCCTAGTTTGGACACAATGGTTGGYATCGCCGTAGAAACGATTGTCTGATCCAGCGAAGCCAGCAAAAGTCCTAACATCAACCCGACGACTGTCCAGGTGGGGTTAGACTTGCGTGTTAACGACATGAAATGAATCTCCTTTGTTTTTCAATTTATTATATACTAATTATTATAATCAAATTTGAGTATATGGCAATGAAATTTGGCAGGCCGTTGTCCATGTTTTCCGGGAAACATTGCCGACCCCCTCCTTCCTATCATATAATAGGGTTAGAAAAGGTTTTTATGTCCTTTACAATTTCGATAAATTTTATTTGTACTTACAATTTGAATAGCAGGAGGTAATCGCATGAATATGAACCAGTTGGAAACGTTGCTCACGATTTCCAAGACGATGAGCTTCCGTAAAGCTGGCGAAATTCTTAACTTGACCCAACCTGCCGTTTCCGCTCAGATTAAGAGCCTAGAAGACGAATTCGGCACCATTCTCATCGATCGTAACCAGCCTGTCACTTTAACGGACAGCGGTAAATTATTTCTCGAGCATGCTGAGAAAATGCTGCGGATCGCCAGTGACCTCAGGCAGCGCTTGTCAGATTTGCACCAAACACCTCAAGGCCATATCCACATC
>NZ_JBFTQB010001339.1:0-1461 GCF_056398785.1 Paenibacillus sp. 01T422
ATTCTCATTAAAGATAGCAAAATGTATTTTAATATGCCAGCATTAAATAAGACAGCTGACGAGTACTATGCGATCGATTTGCAACAAATGAGCCAAGCTAGTAAGAGTCCATTGACGCTTGATACGTTGAAAAACACTTCCCAGCTTTCCACCTCATTAGGCAATCTAGTATTTAGCGGCATTGATCCAAAATGGTACAAAGAAGCCAAGGAGCCTGTCAAACTCAAGGACGGATCATCAGCCAAATCCATTAGTGTTGAGCTTACAAGCAAAAATGAGAAAGACATCAATGCTATTTTTCAAGCTAAGCTTCCTGAGTTTATCGGAACTCTTCAAAATAACGGCTTCTTAACCGCCGACAAAGCGGACGAGCTAAAAAAATCACAACCTGCTGCCATCCAACTGAAAGCTCCAAGCAAAATGGTCGTCGCAATTGACGATAGCGGTTTTATTCGGGACCAATCGATTGATGTTGTGTTTCAAATGACCGTGGATGGCAAACCTCAAGAGAATCATATCATCCTTCACCAAACGTACGACGCTATCAATCAAGCGACTGCCTTAACGAAGGAAGTTCCGAAGAATGTCAAAAGCTTTGATGAGATCCTGAAGCTTATAGCACCTGCCAAAAAATAAGTCACAGCTAGGAAATACTTACTTCGTCCCCCACTTACAAATGATCATTTCCAATGATCATCGCGCGTTAGCAGCTTTTACAGACTCATTTAATAAACTGAAAAGCTTACAAAGTGGGCTGGAAACATCCCGTCTCGAGCTCCAAAAGACGAAGGATAAATATCTTGAACAGCGGGAAAGACTCGTAAAGCYCCAAGAAGAATTGGACAAACAGCTTGCTGTAAGCGCTCAAGCCAGTGTTATCGAAGCACAAATTAAGAGTTTGAATGATCAATGGAAATCAGAAGGCGTCCCTATGTTCCGTGAGTATTTGATAAACTTGTCCGCGGCGTTTCGGGAGCTCCCGCAATATGTAACGAAAGAAAATAAATTCATGGACTTATCCTCCATTAAAAATCCAGTTATTACGATCAGTGATACAGATTTCAACACTTATCTGCATGGCAAAAATGAGGCGCTGCAAAATTTGAACTTTCAATTCACTGACGGTTCTATCATCGCTAAGGGTCAAAAGGATCAAATACAGATTACAATCGAAGGTCGGTTCTTGTTAAAAGAGAATCCCGACATGAATGAGGTTCGTTTTGTTGTAGATAAGCTTGAATTCAATGGCTTCCAGCTGCCCGATACGACGATTGAGGATTTCTCAAAGGAATTCCAACTCGGCTTTATCCCCAAAAAAATCGTCAGTTACCTGGATGTCGTCAGTGTGGAAACGAAAAATGGCAGTGCAGTTGTGAAACTCAAATTATCCCTGTAAACTAGCTATGGATAATTAAATAAAGCGAGGACGTAACAATGGAAGCGAAAATTGGACTTTTAATG
>NZ_JBFTQB010001340.1:0-1134 GCF_056398785.1 Paenibacillus sp. 01T422
GCTCTATTCTTCGTGTTGGCGCTTGCCGCTTGCGGACAAAAACCGACTGAGAACCAAGGCTCTATTCTTCGTGTTGGCGCTTGCCGCTTGCGGACAAAAACCGACTGAGAACCAAGCTAGCACTGCCCCAGCAGCTTCTGGAGCGCCTGCAGCAACGACGCCTGCCAAAGAAGTTACCTTAAAAGTTGGCGCGTCTTCCGTTCCCCACGCTGAAATTTTGAACGGCATCAAAGCAAAGATGAAAACACAAGGCGTTAACCTGGAAGTAATCGAGTTCAACGATTATGTACAGCCGAATGTACAAGTGTTTGAAAAACAATTGGACGCTAACTTTTTCCAACATCAACCTTACCTGGACCAATACAATGCCGATAAAAAGCAGAACCTTGTAAAAGTCGTAGGCGTGCACATTGAGCCATTCGGCGCTTACTCTCAAAAAGTGAAATCAGCAGCTGAATTGAAAGATGGCGCATCTGTTGCCATCCCGAATGACCCATCCAATGCGGGTCGTGCGCTAGCTTTGATGGAGAAAAACGGCTTGATCAAGCTGAAAGATGGCGTTGGTATTAAAGGAACTGTGACAGACATTGTCGAAAACAACAAAAAACTTCAAATTAAAGAGCTTGACCCAGCTATGCTGCCGCGTACTATCGGTGAGTTCGATCTAGCGCTAATCAACACGAACTACGCGCTTCAAGCGAATTTGAATCCTACTAAAGATGCGCTGTTCATCGAGGACAAAAACTCTCCTTACGTGAACATTCTCGTGGCTCGTCCGGACAACAAAGATTCCGAAGCTATGCAAAAGCTTGCTAAAGAATTGAACTCCGCTGACACGAAAAAGCTCATTGAAGACAAATACAAAGGCGCTATCGTTCCAGCGTTCTAAAATAAATATGAAAAGGGGCTGATCCCTCAAGGTCAATAGACCTTGAGGGATCAGCCCCTTGATCTAGGTTTAGGGCTGGATGACGGGCGGGGCTACGATTCGTTGTTCTGCCATTGGTTACAGGGAGGACGCCGGGCCGTTCAATGATCTGCTCCAGTTGACCGAGGAACCGTGGGTTGGTCTTGCGGAAATGACGCGCAAGGGGAACTCGTAGCGGACATTTGAACTAATTGATGCAAAAAGTG
>NZ_JBFTQB010001341.1:0-1133 GCF_056398785.1 Paenibacillus sp. 01T422
TAGGAAACCTGCCCTGAGTGTATTCGTCCTCAGGCTTGCGTATCCAACGATGGAAATAGCCTTGTGTATACAGAGCTTTGAGCAGGATGATTAAGACAGGCGAGAGGATGACGCCCGCAACGCCGAATAACGAAAGGGACACGATCATGAAGGCTAGCGTAGTAAAGGCCGATACGCCAAGAGATTCCCCTGTAATTTTTGGTTCCATGATCTGTCTGACAAGGATAACGACAAGCAGCAGCGCGCTTAGCCAGATTGCTAGTGTTGTCTGCCCAACGATAAACAAGTAAATGATCCATGGAATGAACAAAGTAGAGACACCCAGCAACGGCAGAACATCGAAAACCGCCGAGAGTAGGGAGATGGAGAACGCGTTATTGACGCCTAGCAGGAGCAAGGCCAAGAAAACGACGACAAACGTTAAGCTTATTAGTTTAAGCTGGGCTTTTACGTAAGAGACAATACCCTTCACGACATTTTCCTTTAAAAAGAAGAAAACCGATTTAAACGTTCTAGGTGTTTTCTCACTTGCAAGGCGTTTCCAGGAGTCGATTTCTATGCTGAGGAAGTAGGCCAAAATGATTCCGACAATGAAGTTGAACATGAAGGTGGAGAAGGAAGTCAGCGAGGCTACTAAGCCGGATAAGAACGATATAATGAATTTAGATGCATTTCCTGCGAATTGTCCGGCATACTCTTTGATCTTGACAATGACATCAGGAGGCAAAGTTTGGAAACGATCATTTAATTCACTAATTTTATGTATGATTTGGTCATTAAAAACGGCTTGATAATCGTCTACTTTATCGACAAGGCTCATGATCTGGCTTGTGAAAATAACAGCGGCACCCGTCAGTGCGCCCAGGATGATCAGGACGAAGAGGAGTGTCGAGATCGCTGATGCAATCGACTTTCGCATCCCTTTCCGATTCAGAAACCTAGCAAAAGGCTCGATCATCAAGAAAATGATCAGAGCCAGGAAGATAGGCGTCGCGATGCGATACAGATAGCTGAACAACAGCATGAAGAGGTAGACGGTTAGAACAATGAGAGCAATGTCAAAGGCAGTTCTCCAATATTTCTTGTAAAAAGAAATCATGCATGTTCCTCCGGGGGCTTTATGTTTATTGTTC
>NZ_JBFTQB010001342.1:0-1131 GCF_056398785.1 Paenibacillus sp. 01T422
GCTTACTAGCAACTAAGGGATATAATGTTCATGGCGTAGACGTTAATGAAAATGCAGTCAATATGATAAACAATGGACAGGTACATATTTATGAACCAGATCTGGACATTCTAGTTAAAGCTGCCGTGCAGGGTGGTAAGCTTAAAGCGTCAACGCAGCCTGTAGAGGCTGATATATTTATAATTTCAGTACCAACTCCTTTTAAAGATGGATTTAAACCTGATTTAACATATGTTGAAAGTGCTACTAGATCAATTGCTCCTTATATCAAGGCAGATGGCTTAGTTATTTTGGAGTCTACTAGTCCAGTGGGTACTACAGAAAAAGTAGCTCAATGGATATTGGAAGAAAGACCTGAACTGGCAGTGCCTGTTGAAATGAACTCGCAATGCAATAGCTTCTACGTCTCTCATTGCCCAGAGCGCGTACTGCCAGGTCATATTCTAAAAGAATTAGTTGATAATGATCGGATCATCGGTGGAATTGATCAACCCTCTACAACTAAAACAGTTGAATTTTATCGTCAGTTTATTAATGGCAAGATTTTAGAAACAAATGCAAGGACGGCGGAAATGGCAAAACTAACGGAAAATTCTTTCCGTGATGTCAATATCGCATTTGCAAATGAGTTATCTATGATTTGTGACCACTTGGATATTAATGTATGGGAGCTTATTCGTTTAGCAAATCACCATCCTCGAGTTAATATTTTACAGCCTGGTCCTGGAGTTGGCGGCCATTGTATCGCTGTTGATCCATGGTTTATCGTAGATGCGGCTCCTGAGCAAGCCAAGTTAATTCAGACAGCTCGTGTTGTTAATGACTATAAACCAGGATATGTCGTAGAAAAAGTAAAAGCAAAAGCAGAACGATTTAAGGAGCCAGTTATTGCATGTCTGGGTCTTTCTTTTAAGGCAAATATTGATGACTTGAGGGAAAGTCCAGCTGTAGAGATTGTGGAGCATTTGTCGAGGAGTAATGTTGGACAGTTGTACGTGGCTGAGCCGCATGTGAGTAAACTGCCTACAAGATTAGAAAAGGAGAACATCATTTTGACATCTACAGAGCATGCTATTCGAAACTCAGATATAGTATTATTACTTGTAGATCACAAAGCTTTTAGTTCCATTG
>NZ_JBFTQB010001343.1:0-1127 GCF_056398785.1 Paenibacillus sp. 01T422
GTGCAGGACTCGTCCAAAGCTTCATATTCAGCCATGATGCCTTAGCTTCTTCTTAATCCTTCCAGCGATTAGCTCAAGCAGGATGGCAAACGCTAGAATGAGATACGTAATAGCTCCAATTTCCCTCACATCATAATAATAAGTGCTGGCCATAAACATATCATATCCGATTCCACCGGCACCAGCTGCGGCCCCCATAGCCAACGCTACAGCGAAATTGATCTCAAATCGCATAAATGTCCACGAGATTAAATAAGTGATAGACGAAGGCAGAACCGCTTGACATACGATTTGAACCCAATTGGCGCCACTTGCCTTTAATGCCTCAATGACTCCTTCATCTAACTCTTCGAATGACTCCGAGTACGTTTTTACGAGATAACTAACCGAATGGAAGGTCATTCCGATGACAGCCGCCACACTGCCAAGACCCGCTGCAACCGCAAAAATCAACACCCATAATACAGTGGGAACCGCCCTAATAATAGCTACTCCGCCCTTAATTGCGAGGGATAGTTTAGGATTGGATAAATTATTGGCGGCTAGTAAGCCTAGGACCAAGGCGATGATGGCTCCGAATAATGTCGTTAGAAAAGCAAGACCAAGGGTAATGACCAGATGTTTAACTGCTTCTATCAAGGAGATGTGTTTCAAAAGCGGCTGAAAAAACATGGTTTTAACCGTATGGGTTGTCGATATAACAGCATCTAATAGCTGTATGTCTTTATAGTCGAATGTTGCAAACGCATACAGCGTTAATATGGCCAGCGCAGCCAAAGTGAGCCGGATCGCCATCGCTTGTTTGTTGAATGGCTTTTTCATTCTCCATTCATCATCCATCCGCCTGTCTCTGCCGTTGTCTTTATCAGAGACGTCTATCAAATTCGATTGAAATCTCATTTTACAAAATCACCTTTCGTAAATAGTTAGAAACCGTTTCAATCGAAAAAATAGCCAGAACAAGGGTGAGTACGATCAATGAGGCGGCGCTGTAATTAAGACTTTTGTAGTATAAGCTGAAAAGGAAGCCAATGCCGGTGCCAGTCAAAATACCGATTAAAGTAGCCTGACGGATGTTTGTTTCCATCATAAACAAGATCCAACTGATTAGCTGTGGTATACAAGAT
>NZ_JBFTQB010001344.1:0-1126 GCF_056398785.1 Paenibacillus sp. 01T422
AGCCTGTATTAACGATGACTGGCGTTAGTAAATTTTTCCCTGGTGTCAAAGCTTTAACGAATGTGGATTTTCAGCTTAAAAGAGGAGAAATTCATGCTTTGATGGGACAGAATGGCGCAGGGAAATCCACCTTGATTAAAGTTTTGACAGGTGTGCATGAGATGGACCAAGGCATCGTCACCTTGAATGGTCAGGAAGTGCACATCAAATCTCCAAAGGATGCGCAAGCATTAGGAATCAGCACGGTCTATCAAGAAGTGAATCTATGTCCGAATTTATCCGTCTCGGAGAACTTGTTCATCGGCCGTCAACCACGGAAGCGCGGAGGAAGCATCGATTGGCATACCTTGAACGGTAAGGCGGAGGAGCTTCTGGAACGATTGAGCATTCAGCTCGACGTAACCAAGCCGCTTTCCGAATTTTCCGTAGCGATTCAGCAGATGGTAGCAATTGCGCGAGCCGTAGATATTTCTTCCGGGCTACTCATTCTGGATGAGCCAACGTCCAGTCTTGATCAGCAGGAAGTCAAGGAGCTCTTCCGAATTATGAGGAAACTGAAGGACGAGGGTATGGCTATCGTATTCGTTACTCRCTTCATGGATCAGGTTTATGAGGTATCTGACCGTATTACAGTGCTGAGAAATGGTGAGCTTGTAGGCGAGTACTTAACCGAAGAGCTGCCGAGAATTAACTTGATTTCCAAGATGATCGGCCGTGAATGGAATGACGAAGAGGAGCAGAGCAAGATTGTCGGAATGAAAAAAGGCGAGGTGTGGGTGTCAGCCAAACAATTAGGACGTCGAGGTTCGATAGAGCCATTCGATATAACGGTTCGCAAAGGAGAGGTTTTAGGACTTGCAGGTTTGCTCGGATCAGGGCGCACGGAAATCGCAAAGTTGATTTTTGGCATCGATAAGGCGGATGAAGGTGCAATGACGATCGATAACGATAAGATCCGCACCATGTTTCCTAAGAAAGCGATCGAATATGGCTTAGCCTTTTGTCCGGAAGAACGTAAGGTCGAAGGCATTATCGGGGAACTGACGGTTCGGGAAAATATTGTGCTCGCGCTGCAAGCCAAACGCGGAATCTTGCATAATTTATCCCTTCGCAAGCAGCAAGAGAT
>NZ_JBFTQB010001345.1:0-1122 GCF_056398785.1 Paenibacillus sp. 01T422
CCTCCCCCCTGTTAGCGTTTCACGGCGTCAGATGCTTTTTGAACATCAGCCATCGCTTGCTCCGGTGTCACCGTTCCGGTCGCCACCTTTTGTAAATTAGCAAAAAGCGCTTGTTCAATGGAAGCATTGTCCAGGAAGCGGATGCCGCCAACATTATTCGTAAGTGTGTTCAGAACCATATCCACGGATTGCTTCTCAATGTCTGTTTTGAGTGCGGATTTATCCATGGACAATCCCTCTTTCACAGGAAGGAACTGCAGCGCTTTGCTCAGAATCGTCTGATATTCGCCCGTAGCCATGAATTCTACGAATCTCCAGGCGGCCTCTTTATGTTTCGAATCTTTACTAATGCCGAGGGGGACATCACCGTTGATAAGGACACTTGTTTTACCGCCGTCAATTGTCGGCATAGGCACGAGTCCGAAGGTGCGATCGCCAATTTTCAAACCGTCCTTGTTCGCTACGTCAGTCATGATCCATGCCCCAACGAGAATCATTGGAAGCTGCCTCTTTTGCTCATACATATCGCGCAGATCCGGGTCGAATTTGGTGGTCAGGTTGCCGTCTTGGAAGAGTTTATCCGTATAAAATTGTTTGAACGCATTCGTCGCTTGAATGAACACCGGGTCGGTGAATTTCGCTTTGCCCGCATCCGCTTCATACAATTTGCCCGGCGCAATCTGGTTGACGAGTGTGTAGAAGACATCCGTTACCGTTGCACTTTTACCGCCGGCGAAGCCTAGACGTGGCACAATGCCCGGCAATTTGGCATCTTCAAACTTTTTCACGACTTGTTTCAACTCGTCATACGTCTTAGGCGGCTCTGCGCCTACTTTCTTGAACAGATCTACATCATAGGAAAGGAACGGCGTAACCGCGACCCCTGTCGGTATCGTCTTATAATCGTTTTTCTTGGATGATTCCATTGGTGTAGATTTGAAAAGCTTCTGCCAATCCTTACCTAACGATTTCTCTGCCAAAGGCGCTAATGGCTCGAGAATAGGCGAATAGTTTTTGATCATCGGCCCGTTGGAGAATGCCATGACATCTGGAACCTCGCCACCTTGAATGGCGACTTGGATTTTCTTGTCGTAGTCAGCCGATGGCGTACGTACATAATTT
>NZ_JBFTQB010001346.1:0-1120 GCF_056398785.1 Paenibacillus sp. 01T422
CTCCAAAATGGGATCATAAAATCCAAATACAGCACCTCTTTGTTTTAAGCTTAATACAGCTGTTAAGACATTACAAAATATATAGCCCACCCATTAAATGATGTGACATCTATGCTAATAAAGTTTAAGATAGTACTTATTACCTAATCTCTCATTGAGGATAGGTGATGCTATTGATTGCCGCATACATCGGAGAAAACCTTTCTCCATTACAAATTGACTACTACAAACTCGTAGGCTTCAGTAATATAGAACGGAACAAATCATAATGCTTCAGTAGAATTTCGATAGTAGATCTATTCCAAGTCTACAAATTCGGAAATAATTGTTCGAGAAGTCACTACAACCCAAATAACTATAAGAGGTGTCCATCAAATGAAAGTGAAAAAACATTACAAAACAGCAGCAGGATTATCATTAGCTCTATTAATGGGAATGAGTACCGGGGCATCTGCCGCACAAACGCCTGTAGACGTAGATGTCTATCAAGTCCCTATGCATTTCACGTTCGACGGTAAGGAGTATGCGCCGCCGGAAGGGCAAATAGGCTTTATCTATGAAGGCAGTACTTATGTCCCGATCAGATTCATTTCTTATTCGTTGGATAAAGCAGTGAAATGGGACGCAGATACATACACAGTTACGATTTCCGAACCTAAAGAAGCAGACAAAATTAACATCAAAGAGTACAAGCTCAACACACAGGTTTATTCAAAAGGTAATGAGAAGATAGATAAAGCAAAGTTAGTCCCTAGCAAGTTAAATGTATACAAAGAGAAGATTTCCTTTATTTTCGATGGTCTCGCAAAGAGTCCTTCTGAAAACTTACCTGGCTACATCGTTGACGGTAGTCTATATGTGCCTATGCGTTTTTTCTCTGAGTCTGTTGGCAAAACGATTAATTGGGATCCAGCAACTTACACTGTTTCAGCTGTGACCACTCCAGATAAAAAAGATCCAGAGATTAAGTTGCCTGAAATCCCGAAATCGGATCCTCAAGTTCCAATTGCTGGAGGTGGAGGCGCTATTGGCGGCGGAGGGACTGGCGGTAATGAAGGTGGAGGAGTAACAAAACCATCTTTGGACGCAATTAAATCCGAGACCGATTCCCAGCTCAGAC
>NZ_JBFTQB010001347.1:0-1113 GCF_056398785.1 Paenibacillus sp. 01T422
GTGGCGAAGAGGTCGTGTATGTTTGTATCGAGGCTTTTCGGGAGCGCATAGAGAAGACGGGAGCTTCCGTACGAACATTTGATGACCATAAATTTATAAATGCCTTTCTCTCGGGTGGACGAGATTATTTGCTCGAAAGAATTAACGGCCTTTTACTTACGGCAGATATCGTTATACCCAGTGTTCTAGAACAGATTAAAGATGAGCATTTTGATTACATCATTCATGATTCGATGTTTGGTTGCGGCCACTTGCTCGCTCAGATTCTTAAGCTGCCTGCAATTAACTCTTGTACGTCTTTTGCTCAGACTAAAACATCATTCGATAAAATTTTGGAACAAGTTTCTGCGAAAATTCCTGAGGAAACAATGAAATCAATAGACGATAAATTTCATAGCTTGACGGCAAAAGTGAAGGAACAATATGATGTGGAGATCCATTCACGTTACGAAGTGTTCTGTAATCCTGCACCTCTTTCGATCGTTTATACAACAAGGGAGTTTCAACCTAATGGCGCAGCATTTGACCATACATTTAATTTTGTAGGTCCTTCCATCTCTTCACGAATGCCTCAAGAAAACTTCGACCTTGCTGCAATCAAAGGGAAAGAGCCGATTTACATCTCACTGGGGACAGTGTTTAACCAAGCAATAGATTTCTATAAACTTTGTTTTGAGGCGTTGGGTAACACGGAGCATACGATTGTCATGTCTATTGGGAATAGAACCCAAATAGCTGATTTAGGGGAGATTCCTCCAAACTTTATCGTCAAAAATTATGTTCCACAAACGGAGTTACTACTATATACCAAATTATTTATTACGCATGGTGGAATGAATAGCACTCAGGAAGGTCTCTATTACGTGGTTCCACTAATTGTAATCCCACAAAGTGCGGATCAGCCGATGATTGCCGCGCAAGTCGCCAATATCGGTGCAGGCATTCAATTGCAAATGCATGGCTTAACAGCTAATCAGCTGCGGGAATCCGTAGATCACGTGTTAGGCTCAGCATCCTATCAGGATGCTGCTGCAAATACGAGCGAATCGTTTCGACAATCAGGTGGGTATCAGCAAGCTGTTGATGAGATTTTCAAATTTATAAGGCAGTAGG
>NZ_JBFTQB010001348.1:0-1112 GCF_056398785.1 Paenibacillus sp. 01T422
CACCAGTAGTAACTAATTATCAGCCTAATTCAAGAGCAGCCCTTGTGATTTCCCAGACGGGAATTTCCAAGGGTTTTATTTATATTTTAATTTGGCAACTCCCCACATCAAGAGTGGCAGAATGATCGCATGGATAGGTAATAAATAAGGGATCGCGATTTTTTGTGGAAAAAACACAGAACTATCGATAAAGTCCCGCGGAATCAAAGTAAGCAGAACAATAACCGGTGCTACGAACAACATCATACGTCGCCATTTTTTCAGACCAAAGATTTGGGCTGTTCCATAGGTACACACGAAAAAGTAGAGAGCTACTTTCGTGAACACACTAATAATCCAAATGGCGATAACAAAGGAATCAAGGTTTTGAAAAAAGTCATAGTAGGTAATATAACGAACCAAATTAAAGTAAGGGTAGGTTTGGCCCGAAGCGGAGAGGTATCCAAATACGGAAACGATTAAGAAAGTGGAGAGGCTTGTTAACAAGCCTGCAGCAGCTACCCCGAGGATGGCCGGTTTCACCCCTGTTTGGGGCTTTGAAACAAATCCCATGACGATGAGCAGAAGGATACAATCCCCAAGAAACGTTGAGGTCGGCAGCGCTCCCTTCAAGATTGTCATCGCACCGGTATCCACATACATGGGAAGGATATTGTTAATGTGGATATTTTTGAGGCTGAGCAGAAGAGGAATAGCAATCCCAAGCAGCGTTAGAGGCCCTAGGATTTCACAACACCTTGCGATAACCTCAATGCCTGACAAGGTTACATAGATCGCAACGAGGAGCATGCCCAGAATTGGGACAAGGATTGGGGTTTTCGGTAGAATAGTCGCGGCGATAAACTCTGCGTATTGCCTTAGGATGACCGCAAGCACGCTGTACCAGTAGATGAAATATACAACAATGACCAGATAGCCGATGTATCGACCAAATAACCTTTTCGCAAATTCAATCATGGTTTGCCCTGGATGAAATAGACTCAACCGAGAGCAAACAAATGCGACCCCTGCACCTATCCCGGTTGCGCAAACAGTTGAAAGCCAAGCGTCTTGCTTCGCAGTTTGAATAGATGGATTAATCGTTAGTAAAAGGGTCATACCCAGTTGCATGG
>NZ_JBFTQB010001349.1:0-1104 GCF_056398785.1 Paenibacillus sp. 01T422
TTCAAGGTGAGTTGCAGCAGCTTATTAATTCCAATCAAGCTATCTCTGGATCAAAGGTTCTGATTTCACTTCCGGAGGATGGGCCCTTCTTGCAACAGCAGGAAGAGAAAGCAACAGCATCCGTTGTTCTTCAAATGAAACAAGGTTATACGCTTGATCAAGGTAAGATTGATACCATCTACAACTTGGTTTCACACAGTATCAAAAATCTTCCTGTAGAGAACATCACCATCTCAGATCAGTATGGCGAAAGCTTGGTTTCTTCCAAATTGGGTGGTCAATCCTCCTCGAGCTTGGTGACTAGCCAGTCCGATATTAACGATAAGTTTCAAAAAGATCTGCAGAAAAATATTACGAACATGCTGGGAACTATGTTTGGACGCGACAAAGTGAATGTAAGTGTATTCTCTACCATGAACTTTGATCAAAAGAAAAGTAAAGAACAGCTCGTTTCCGCGCCAAATCAAGTCGATCAAAAAGGTTTGGAAATTTCCTTGCAGGAAGCCAGCGAGTCTTACCAAAATAATGGTGCTGACACAGGCGGTGTTCCTGGTACTGGCACAACGGATGTACCTGGTTACCCAGGATCATCAAATTCAGGGAAATCGAATACCGAGAAAAACAGTAAGACCGTAAATTACGAAGTGAATCGGATTACGAATGACATTGTGGCTACGCCGTATGTAGTAAAAGATTTAAGCATTAATGTCGGAATTGAACCACCGGTTAAAGATGATCCGACGTCATTGACTGCTGAAACCAAAACTGCTGTGCAAAACGCTTTGGTGAATATTGTAAGAACGGCACTAGCAGATAATAAGGCTACATATACTGACGATGATTTGCAGAAAAAAGTTACAGTTCTTGCTCATTCTTTTGCACGCCCTACGGATACACTGGCTTCCAAGACAACAACGTACTTAACTTACGCTGGTTTGGCACTAGCTGCACTCGCGATTGGTGTGATTGCTGGATTTGCAATTAGAAGACGCAGAAAAGCTGCCCAACAATTAATGGAACAAGATCTGAACATTGCAGCGAATAAAGCGGAACTTCCAACGATTGATATTGAAAATGTTACTAATGACAATCAAGTACGTAAGC
>NZ_JBFTQB010001350.1:0-1098 GCF_056398785.1 Paenibacillus sp. 01T422
CCCCCGTATTTACAGTATATTAACATTGCACATCCATATAATAACACAATTTTGCAAAGTGAATGTAAATGTTGCATTATCGCCATATAATTTAGTGGATGACTGGCAATTCTATGGTAAATCTCGTCCCAATTCCGACCTCGCTATCCACGCGAATCGTCCCTTTATGCAGCTCGACCAAATGCTTCACAATGGATAAGCCTAATCCAGTTCCACCTGAACTTCGCGAACGAGCTTTGTCTACCCGATAAAACCGTTCAAAAATTCGCGGCAAATCCTTCTTCGGAATCCCCATACCCGTATCAGTGACGATTAAACGCAGACGTTCATAATCACCCTCGCTGTTCGGATCAAGCGGCTCTATCCGGAGCTTAACCTTGCCGCCTTCCTGCGTGTACGCAATTCCATTGGAGAGAAGGTTGATAATAATTTGGCGCAGGCGATCTTCATCAGCTTCGATATACATATCTTCATCGACCTGCAATCCCAGTTCAATATGCTTTTTCTCAGCTTCTTTTCTTAAAACATTAAGTGATCTTTCCAGAAACTCTGGTAAATAAATCGGCGAAAAATTCATTGGAATCCGCTTGGATTCAATTTTGGACAGTTCAAGAATATCCCCAATCAACCGATTTAACCGTTCACTCTCATCAAAAATAATTTGCAGGAACGATACCGCCGTTTCCTTATCATTCAGCGCCCCTGCCAGCAGTGTCTCAGCGAAACCTTTGACAGCGGCAATCGGCGTCTTAAGCTCATGGGATACATTCGCCACAAATTCGCTTCTCATCCGTTCAAGCCTGCGAACAGCCGTGATATCATGAATCACGATCAGTACACCAGACCACTCTTCGTCTTCATGGGCGATTGGACTTAAGTGAATATCCAGAATGCGCTCGGCTGGATAATAGAAAATCATCTCGTCGCGAATCGATTCGCGCGTCTCAATACATTCCTGAATCAGCTTCGTAAACTCAAATTGCTGTTTTGCTTCGTTATATCTTTTCCCCAATAGCTCCTGTGAAGAAAAGCCCAAAATGTATTCAGCTGAAGGGTTTAACAGCATAATCCGCTCTTCGCGGTCAATCATCATAATGC
>NZ_JBFTQB010001351.1:0-1096 GCF_056398785.1 Paenibacillus sp. 01T422
AGGTGATATAATTTACGACTAAACTACTAATGACTGTAATTATGGTCCAACAAAATTCAACTTTCGCTATATATACGGACCAATAAAAAAGGTGACATAAGTAAAGGGAATTAATTGCTATAAACTTTTAGGGAGTGATCGTAATGCCTGAAACACTAAACTATGTTCACCGTTGCTTAAAGATGCCACATGCAAAAATGGTTGGTTATTACCAAGTCGGCGATGACAAAGTATATTGTGCCAATAGAGATTTAGATGATCGGTTCTTTGACATTGAACAAAAGGATTTAGTCGAAGGTAACAACGAGCTCCTGACTATGGAAAATTTCACTCTACTACCAAGAGCTGTTGTAAATGAATCTGAGTTAGTAATCGGTGATACACTGAAATGCAGTGTGTTGAATGATGGTAGAAGAGTGATTAAGGACGAAAGTTTGTTTAATGCGCTTGATCGTAAAAGAAAAGGTGAATTAAGGATAGAAGGCTTTCCACCTATTATTGGTTCAAAGAACCTTGCCACTTTTTGAACGTTTATACCCTAAAGAAATTAAGATAATTAGCCCTTTTGAAGTTGCTCAATTCAACGGAAAACAGGGAAATGGTATGATGCGAGTGCTATTCCTGTAATCTGTGATTTATATATGGAAGCAGAACAGACTGGAATAATAACTCAATCCCAAGAACATGTATTAGAGAAAGCAAAAATACTACTTCGTTCTCTGGCAAGAGTTGGTATAACAGCATTAATTGACGAAGCGACTAATTACCAAGACGTAAGAGGAAAAGATGAGTTGCAACTACTACTCTCTCAGTTTATTTCAGAGAAGTTGCGCCCTTATTCCAGTGAGTTTCCAAAGGAATATTTTGAAAACCTTTTTCGGTTATATGAGCGTCCTTACGATCCTACGACAACCAAGCGTCCAAGGTATTTCTCACAGTTTAATCTTAAATATGCGTATGACCTGCTCCCTCCACAAGTAGGACATAAACTTGATGAACTTAATCCAACTATTTGGAATGAAAATAAGAAGCGATGGGATCGTAAGTATCACAAATTCCGAAATTTAAACAAGTTTTAGAACAATTATACATACTC
>NZ_JBFTQB010001352.1:0-1093 GCF_056398785.1 Paenibacillus sp. 01T422
CCCACTCACTGGCCCATATGCCTTTGTACAAGTTGTAATCCTTGAAGGAAATGACAATACCAAACATGGGTAAATACTTGAATATTAAATAATACAGCAAGCAGGGCAAGAACATGAAAAGCAAACTTTTGCTTCTTGTAACCTTCCTCCACATAAGCCCAGTCCGACTGGGAACGCCCGGTAAGGAAGTATCCGGATTAGCTCCAGCCGCGTCTAACTTATTCATTTGTGTATTCCCCCCGATCATGATTGCGACTTGATAGTGCTGTCATTTGTCATTGTCGGCATCAACTTGGTGTTGGTGTTATTGTTATTTCGAAATTAGCATAGCATCGTTCGTATAGAATGTAATCCATAATAATTCCGAATTTTCCCCTCTTCTATGAAATTCGTAAATTTGTTAAGTTTTCGTGAAAAAGTGAATTTGCAAAATATGGTTTTTTACGTATTATTTAAGTGAGACTTATCGTGTATGATAAGTACATGGAGGTAGGAAGACCATAATACAGGTATGGAGGGGAGTAGGATACGTTTAATTTCGCAAGTTCAATCTAGAACGTCTTCCTTGCTCATTCGTTTGCTACTAGGCTTTCTTACTGTCATTGTGCTGCTTATGTCTTTTAATTACTTGTCGTTTAAGTTTTTCCAGAACAATATTCGAAATGAAATCATTAGTTATAATGCGCAGAACATTAGATTCACCTCAGAGAGATATGAGGAGCATTTCCAACTCGTTCAAAAGCAAATGTATGCACTTTATTTTAACGATGATGTGGATCGCCTCCAGAAGGCTAGCGGGAATGCACGCTTTGGGCTGCTTGATAGGGTCAAGCAGGAGATTATCAAGGTTGTTGGTAATCCTCTCATCTATGTAGACAATGCCATTATTGTATTCAAGGAAGGTTCGCTAACATTAAGCAGAATTGGCACCAATGACCGAGTAGCTATGTTCGAAAAGTTCTATGCCAGCACCGATTACCCGGATTCTTTTTGGCAAAAGCAATTCAAAGAAACGTATAGTGCCAAGATGTTTCCGATGTCCAAATTTTATGAGTATTCTTTTCACAAATCGGGCGATGTGACAACCAAAGGA
>NZ_JBFTQB010001353.1:0-1091 GCF_056398785.1 Paenibacillus sp. 01T422
GAGTACCTGTTCTGTGCTGCAAAGGGAAAAGCGGCGGAATCTCCCTTTTGGAAGGCTGCTCACTTGATTCTCCCCAAACAAAAAAAGAGCAAAATGAGTTTCTCATTGCTCTTCAAAGATTATCTACGCATGATGTTCACGAAAGTGATGATATACTCAGCAAGCTCGGCAACTTCTTTACTAGGATTAACAGCCGCATCCCAGGCTAATTTGAATCCCGACACACTGCCATACCTATTTTCTCTGTTTGGTTCGACTGCCTTGAGAGCTACTTCATAGAGCTCTTCTCCTGCCTCCCAATGCTCAAATGAACGATCGCACTCTCCCCCAAGCAAAGCAAACGCTGTTGCCCCCATGGTAAATACATTGGTAATGTTCGCGATGTAGAGCGGGGCGTGGTTGTAACTTACCATGATCAGGACAATGACATTCACGAACTTTACACCGATGCTGTTTTGGTTGCCGCAGGAAGAAAGCCAAATACAGAAGGCTTACAGCTTCAAAAGGCAGGCGTAGCAGTTACTGAACGAGGTGCTATCAAGGTTGACGAGCGATTACAAACGACAATTACTCATATTTATGCCATGGGGGATGTAGTTGGTGGACTTCAATTCACGTATATTTCGCTTGATAATCAACGTATAATTATAGATAATTTATACGGCACAAAGCAACGAACAACAATAGATCGGCAGCATGTTTCATATTCCGTCTTTATTGATCCCCCCTTATCCCATGTGGGTTTAACGGAAATAAAAGTGGCCACTATGCCTTCTGCAGTCATACCGCGTGCAAAATTGACGGAAGAAACGGATGGTCTGCTAAAAGCGATCGTTGATGCGAAAACGCATAGGATCCTCGGCTGTTCATTATTTTGTTCAGAATCACATGAAATGATTAATATTGTTCAGATCGCCATGGAAACAGGTCAATCCTACACTTATTTAAGAGACCGCTTAACGATTTATTTCAATTAATTAAATAACAAATGTGAGGAGAATATAGACATGGATAGAATACAAACAAAAGATCAATATCAAGAGTTAATTGCAAGAGATAAATACACAGTTATGAAGTTTGATACAACATGG
>NZ_JBFTQB010001354.1:0-1786 GCF_056398785.1 Paenibacillus sp. 01T422
GGACATAACCACTTTTTCTTTTTCAGGCAAGAAAATTTCAAAAACATCGCGATGCTGTAGAATCGTAATATCCGATTCTTTTACTTTCATCACAACGACTTCAGTTTTTGTTTTCATCTTGTCTATGTAATTCTGAGGAACTTCACCTGATTCACTGACTGTTATACCTTCAATGACTTTTTCCTCATTATCGGCTAATGGAGTATTAATCACTTGTTCGAAAATATCAGAGAATTGTTCAAAGCTATTGGTGTATACGGCGATGCATTTCATTTAAATCCCATCCTTTGTCTGCATATCATTTGTTTGTAATAGTTTTCCTAGTTAAGCTTGGTTTCATACGTTTCTTACCCTCGCGACAATTATCCAAGAGTGGACAAACCTCGCATTTCGGGTTTTGCGCTTTACAATGATACCGGCCAAAAAAGATCAGACGATGATGGGTTTGTGTCCACTCTTCGCGAGGAACCTTTTTCATCAGCTTCTTTTCAACCTCAAGCACCGAATCATCGATGCCCGCCAATCCTAGCCGCTTGGATACGCGCTCTACATGAGTGTCAACCGCAATGGCAGGTACGCCAAAAGCTGTTGAGACAACGACGTTTGCCGTTTTCCGGCCTACGCCTGGCAGCTCGACTAAGTGTTCGTGCTTCTCTGGGATTTCACCATCAAACTTGTCCAGCAGTAGCTGACACAGTTTTTGAATATTGCTCGCTTTATTTCGAAATAGTCCAATCCGTCTGATGTCTTGTTCCAGCTCCTCCAAGGGAACGGCCAAGTAATCTTCCGGTCGTTTATATTTCTGAAATAAATCCAATGTCACCTTATTTACGGTTTCATCGGGTTAGCGTCAAAATGCGAACATTTTCTAAAAAATTGCCATATTTATTTTAAAAATAATAAAAAAACCGCCTGCAGCAGGAGACTAGCTCCTACAATACAGACGGAATTGACGATTATTTTGTTCAATTCTTACTTCTCAATCTCAACGATTTTGTTATCCAGTACATAAATCGTGATTTGATCGCCAGAAACGAAGGAGGATGGACCCACAATATCTGTTCCTTTGTGATAATAAGCTCTTGGGAAAAGACTATAGGAAGTTTTATCTCCAGCTGAAGTTGATTTCAAGTACATTTGATTAACAACCGAACTGTAGTTATCAACTTCTCGTTTAGTAGCAACAGCCACTTGAATCATCAGCTTATCGCTCGCGTCTTTCATTACTTGTACACGATCGCCTACTTTAATGGACGCAAAATTATAATCCGACCCGCCATTCAGCTTCACGCCGAAATTGGTTCCAGCATTGATGACTTGACTTTTTCCAGTAAAGTCCTGAACGGTCAACGAGGAGCTAGCCGCATTCACAGCTGTTACTTTCCCGATTACCGGAGTTGCAATCTCAGCTCTGACAGCCGTTGCACCATTGAACGAAAGCTTCACATAATCATCCAAAATAAAATCATTAATCGAACCTGCACTTTGATCCGGTTTCACGATCGGTACACCGTCAAGTGAGATGACATACTGTGTATTTGCATCATCAGCCACCGTAATTTGCTTGGAGTTCACATTTGTAATAACCGTTTTGTACATCGCAGTTTTACTAGTCGTGATTTTAGTAACAATACTTTGGTCAAAACTAATCTGAAGAGAGATCGTATCTCCGACTTTTAGATCCGAAAGCGTGCTGTTTGGCTTATTCGCCAGCTCAACGACTGGTGCATACTGTAGTTTGAATGATAAGCTTTGACCGCTATCCGTTTTTAACGTAATATCGTTC
>NZ_JBFTQB010001355.1:0-1089 GCF_056398785.1 Paenibacillus sp. 01T422
ATCCAGGAAGGAACACGCCCCTATCATCATGGATGAAAGAACAACGAATAGCAGCATCGACTTTCTCATCAATAATCACTTCCTTTTCCGTTAAATTTGAGAATTTTGGTTTGGTTTGGTATTGTTTTAATACGCTTCAATAGAAAATAGGGTTTCAAGATAAGGAGAAAATGACATGACAACTTTTATTGATAAAATTGCGCTGATTCGTATCGTTGATGGACAAATATTGGGGACGCGCTCCAAGGGCAAAGAACTTTATTATTTACCGGGAGGCAAAAGAGACCCTGGGGAGACAGATACGGAGACGTTGATCCGGGAAATCGAGGAGGAACTTTCCGTACATATTAAACCGGAAACGGTGGTTCATTTCGGGAATTTCGAAGCACAAGCAGACGGCAAAGCTGAGGGTATTGTGGTGAAAATGGCTTGTTATACGGCGGATTTTGACGGCGAGCTGAGTCCTGCTTCCGAAATTGACGAATTGGAATGGCTGTCTTATAAGGATAGGGATCGAGTTTCTCGCGTGGTTCAAATCATTTTTGATCACTTGCATGAGAATAATCTGCTGTCATAAGCTTTCTACTCTTGTGCAACTAATTCTCTCTCTAGACGTCAAATTAGGACAGAGGGGAGAGAATGGCATTGTCTATAATTAAAAAAGTGGTTGTTCAAGCCGCTGCACTTTTCGTACTGGCCTCGGCAGGAAGCGCTTATGCATATGACGTTTCCTTACAACCTTTTACGGATGTAACCAATGAGGATTGGTTTCAAAATGAGGTCTATTCGCTATCGGCGATCGGTATTATTGATGGATATTCGGATTTAACGTACAAACCGGAGGGAATTCTAACGCGGGAAGCGTTCATTAAATTGTTGATGAATGCCAAGCAGGAGGAAGTTGCTTCTGGCTCCGCTGTGACGGGAGCACTCGTGGATGTTGAAAAGGGGCGTTGGTCATATCCATTCGTATCCGCGGCTTATGAGCAGAAATGGATTGATTTTATGCTGGATTCGCAGGGCAAGTTTCACCCGAATCTTGCGATAACCAGAGAAGAAGTGGCTAGCGTTGTCGGTAAAGCGCTGCTC
>NZ_JBFTQB010001356.1:0-1089 GCF_056398785.1 Paenibacillus sp. 01T422
CCACTGGCAAGTATGCCTGCCGAAATCATAGAAATCCAGCCGTCTGAGCCGTGGACAGTTTTCGCCAATTCGCGCGGGAGTATAAGGATACCAACCCCAATAATCATGGATGTCACCGTAATGGATATATCCAATAAGCTGATCTCTTTATCCCCGTATTCAAAAGATTTCATTCTTTATTTCTCCTTCGTTTTCATTCTGTCGTCGTTTTTGGTTTGAAGCATTTGCGGTCGCTTTTTCATGAAGTGAAGAGGAGCACGCAGGACGAGATCTTTCMAGTCGCGAATGAACAAAGGTGCAAACGGTGTGGAGTACGGGATTCCAAAGCTTTTAAGATTAACGATATGGATGTTGATCATGATATAAGCCAGAATGATACCGTACAATCCAAGGAATGCCGCGAACAACATGATGCCGAACCGCATGACGCGCAAGGAAATGGCAAATGAATACGAAGGTAGCGAGAAAGATGAAATGGCAGTCACGGCAACGACGATAACCATAACGGGACTTACCATACCGGCAGCTACCGCGGACTCCCCAATAACTAAGCCCCCTACGATCCCGATCGTTTGGCCAATGGGTTTTGGCAGACGCAGCCCTGCTTCCCGAAGCAGCTCCAACGTGAATTCCATGACGAATGCTTCAATAACGGCTGGAAACGGCACACCTTCCCGTGCACCGGCGATAGAAAAGGCAAGTTTGGAAGGAATCATCCCATGATGAAATTCAAGTAATGCAATATAGAGTGCAGGCAGGAAAGTGGCAATAAAGGCTGATATTAGCCGTAGAATCCGAGTCAGTGTGGAGATCAGCCAGTTCTGATAGTAATCCTCAGGCGAATGTAGGCTGGAGGAGAACGTAATCGGCAAAATGAGCGCAAATGGATCGCCGTCAACTAGAATAGCGACACGTCCTTGGAGGAGAGCGCCTGAAACTTTGTCAGGCCGTTCTGTATTCAAAATGACAGGGAAAGGGCTCAGAAAGCTATCCGTGATCCATTGCTCCAAATAACCGGAACCCTCAATATCGTCCATATCAATACTATTGATACGCCGCACAACCTCTTTTACTAGATCCGGATGTACG
>NZ_JBFTQB010001357.1:0-1086 GCF_056398785.1 Paenibacillus sp. 01T422
GGTGAAGCTTATAAATTTTTGAAAATGATATGCCGTTATAATCGAGCTGACTTATCTCGAATTGATGAAGTACCTGACTCATTTCACCGACAATACGTCCAAATTCAGCGGCGTCTTGCACATTTGCTAATTCGTGATTCGTACCCTCAAGAAAAATGACAATAGCACCCAAACTTCCATCAGACAATCGTACATAATCATTTCTAGTTAAAGTAGGTACAAATTTCGGCACTTGAAAAGTCAGCTCTATTTCAGCTAAAAATGACGTCAACCTTGATTCTAACTCGATGCCCTCCACATGTTTCGTATGTCGGTTGTAAATACGGAGGACGTATTTTTGGCCGTTTATCTTGATTATTTTTGTTACATTGGTCAGTCCAAACGGGACGGTATCCAACTCATAGTTGGCTTCCACAAAATAATTACGAACCAATTCATCTAGTTGTTCCTGCATACCGTCACCCTTCAATAGATGCAGCAACGGCATTATGAAAGCAATCCCGCAGTCGCACGACAGATTTCTCACGTCCGAAGTGCACACGGTTGGTCAACAACACAGCGAAAACGCTGCTGTCGGGATCCATCCATACGCTAGTCCCTGTGAATCCCGTGTGCCCGTAGCTTCGCGAGGAGAACAAATCACCCGAAGCGTCCCAGGCATCGCCCTTCAGTACCCAACCAAGGCCACGGTTTGCATTCATCTTGTCTTCCGTGTAACTTCGCGTGGCAGCTGCAACGGATGCACCTGACAACACATGGCCATGACCGTCGCAAGCAGGCTTCCCATTGTTCAGCCACATGGCTGCATATTTCGCAATATCCTTCGCCGTCGAGAACAYGCCTGCATGTCCGCTGACGCCCCCCATAGCCCATGCATTCTCGTCATGTACCTCGCCCCATCGATACGCGCCGCCCATGAACTCCGTTGCTGCTATTCGCGACTGCATTTCGTTAGCCGGGCGATAGCTCGTATCGCGCATGCCCAGCGGTTCAAAGACATAACGATTAGCAGCCTCATCAAGCGGCATGCTGAACAACTTTGCAGCCAATTCCCCAAGAATGATGTAGTTAAAATCACTATACACA
>NZ_JBFTQB010001358.1:0-1075 GCF_056398785.1 Paenibacillus sp. 01T422
TATTCTCTCTGAGCCACTTCATCATCCGAACCATCTTATTCTCTCTGAGCCACTTCATCATCCGAACCATCTCCTTTTTCTTTTATGCTTTTATTGTAGCCTTTAGAAAAAGAGATGTATGTGATAAAAATCACATGCTTACCTGAAAAAGGCATGACCCTCTAGGGTCACGCCTCTCTGATTTTCAACGGATTATTTTACCCCTGTATATACAAAAGCGCGAATGATATGCCTTTGTGCAAAACAGAATGCAATCAAAATGGGAGTTACCAGAATCATATTTCCAGCCATAAGCACGTTCCAATTAGCTACCCCTTCTTCTTCGCGAATCCTTGCAATTCCCAAAGGTAACGTTCTCGCAACGTCATCTGTCGTCATAACAAGTGGCCAGAAGTAATCGTTCCAATGAGCAATAAAGCTGAACAAAGCAAAGGTCGCGAGTACTGGCTTCGCCATGGGTACCATTAGTTTGACAATAATTTGCCACTCTTTTGCGCTATCGAGCCGTGCTGCCTCAATTAGTTCCTCCTGAACCTGTTTAAATGACTGCCGCAAGAGAAAGATGCCAAAAGCGCTGGACGCAAAGGGAAGAATAAGCGCAAGATGCGTATTCAGCAGCTTCCATGTACTCAACTGTAAATAAACAGGCAAGAAAATTAATTGAGACGGGATCATTAAGGTCACCATCACCATGCCGAACAAAATTCCTGATGCCTTAAACTTATAGCGAGCAAAGGCATAGGCCGCCGGAATAATTGTAAGCATCTGCAAAGCAAGAATACTAATCGAGATCATGATACTATTCGAAATATAGTGTAAAAACGGGCCTGATCCCCAAGCTTTTGCATAATTGCTCCAAATGAAGTGTTTTGGAATCCAATTAGGCGGAAAAATCATTGTTTCAGGCAGTGTTTTCAGAGAAGTAGAGAGCATCCATACAAATGGCATTGCAAAGACGAGGACTAGAGCAGTCATGCCAATAACGCTTATTGTACGGGTTACATACTGTACTATTTTTGATGCAATTTCTTCTTTGCTATTAACATATAACAACGTACGATCAGCATCCATGATC
>NZ_JBFTQB010001359.1:0-1070 GCF_056398785.1 Paenibacillus sp. 01T422
TATCAATGGTGAGACGCACATTATTGCCGTCTTCTGCAGGTTTAAAATCAACCTTTGCATCCGGCAGCTCCACGCCTTTGCCGTCTTTTTCATAGCTTAAATTGCCAGGAACACCCTTAAGCGTATCGTCTAACTTCAACTCTAAGCCTAGTGCAGCTTTACCTTCTTTGTTCGTATATCCAAGAATATGCGAAGCTAGCGTTTCACCCGGATAATACCGTTTCTTTTCTTCCACAATACCGATTCCGATGTTCGTTTTCGCGGATTTATTCAATCGCGTTTGCATGGTCGTAATGAAATCTCGAACCTGATCCGCTCTTTCCTTGTCAATTTTCCAACCTTCGTTGCGAATTTCGACATTGACAGCGAAATCACTGCCATCCGGTTTCTTTCTCGTGGCAATCTCCCGGATCTTATTTTCAAGGGTCGCCTTGGTTATATCAGACTCTTTCAAAATATCCGCCAAACCTCTGGCAATATCATCGGCTGCATGCAGACCATCGATCATTTTGGGATTCAGGGAAACCGTGTAGGCGGTTCCTTCTTCAGCAAGCACCTTATTATTCCGATCCATGATGGTCCCTCGAACAGGCGCAATAATTTTGTCTGTCTCCCACTTTTGTTCAGCTTGCTCTAGTAACCAAGAGGCATCTACGACTTGAATCCAATAGACTTTAGCAATAAGGACAACAAAAAGAAGGGTGAAAAACCCTCCAATGAGTAAAGAACGCAGCTTAATTTTTTTTGTCATATCGATACCTGCCCGTTACGGTTTAGAAGCAGCTTTAGTATTTTTACTGCTGCTTGTGCTCGTGCTTGTCTTCGGTTTGGCTGGAGTCACTAAACTTACCTTCTTGCCATCATCCAAATTAAATCCGAGACGCACAGCTTCCTCTTTCATACGATCAGGGCTTTGCAGCTTCTCTACTTCCTGTTTCAAAGCGCTGTTCTGAGCTTGAATCTCGCGAATTTCCCCCTGCATTTTCAATATGCTCGCATTCATTTGATAGATGGACGCATATCGCMAAATGATCACACCGGCGACAAGGACACAGAGGAGAACCGTGAAC
>NZ_JBFTQB010001360.1:0-1067 GCF_056398785.1 Paenibacillus sp. 01T422
TCTTTACATCTATTTGAAATGTTAGAATCTGAGGTTCGTAGTTATTGCAGGTCATTCCCCACGGTATTCACAAAAGCCAAAGGATGTACATTATGGGATGCCGTGGGAGAAGAATATCTTGATTTCTTTGCAGGTGCAGGTGCTTTGAATTACGGACATAACCATCCAAATTTAAAATCAAAGCTGATTCAATACATTCAAGATGATGGAGTCACACATAGTTTGGATATGGCAACTACTGCCAAGGAACAATTTCTTGAACGGTTTCAAAAAATCATTCTTGAGCCCAGAGGGCTTCCCTACAAAATTCAATTTCCTGGGCCTACAGGCGCTAATTCCGTGGAAAGCGCCTTAAAACTTGCCCGCAAAGTAACCGGGCGTTCAACGATTATTGGGTTTACAAACGGTTTTCATGGGATGACACTTGGCGCATTGTCGGTTACCGGGAACAAATTCAAGCGAAGAGGGGCTGGCGTTCCATTGCATCATACGGTATCCATGCCATATGAAGGATACATGAGCGATCAGGTCGATACCATCGAATATATGCGAAATTATATACAGGATAGTGGAAGTGGCGTATCACTGCCTGCGGGGATCATCGTGGAAACGATTCAAGGTGAAGGCGGGATTAATGTAGCAAGTATAGAGTGGTTGCGCCGATTGGAACAGCTGTGCAAAGACCATGGCATTGTGCTAATAGTGGATGATGTTCAGATGGGATGTGGACGAACAGGGACTTTCTTTAGCTTTGAAGAAGCAGGGATTAAGCCGGATATCGTTTGCTTGTCCAAATCAATAGGCGGCTTTGGATTGCCGATGGCACTAACACTTATTCGTCCGGAACTGGATATCTGGGAGCCAGGCGAACATAACGGCACGTTTCGTGGTAATAACTTAGCTTTCATCACAGCTGCTGAAGCTTTGCGTTATTGGGAGACCAATCATTTTTCAGACGAGATCCTTACCAAAGGGAAAATATTAAATAAACAATTGCATGAAATTGTTACTTCCTTTCCAGCGCTTAAAGGTGAGGTTAGAGGGAGAGGCCTTATGCAAGGTATTGC
>NZ_JBFTQB010001361.1:0-1065 GCF_056398785.1 Paenibacillus sp. 01T422
GGGGACGCGCTGTATATCGTTCCTTGTGAGCAATTGTCGGAGGAGGAACAGGAAGCCGTTTTACTCGGAACGGATGATTATCCAGGACTACTTTTCAAAGAATCTGTCGGTACGATTTGCTTGGATAACATCCAGCACGTTAGTCAGCAGCTGCAGCGCAAATTGCTTTCTACAATGACAACAGGGATGCATGCGCGTCTCATTGTAACAACTTCGCATCCGATCAAGCTGATGTTAAAAAAAGAAGAAATGGATACATCGTTTGTCCTCGCTTTCATGGACATGTACATGAATCTGCCGCCACTGCGCGAAAGATTGGAAGATATTGATGAGATCGCCCGCGTTTTAATTGCGAATTATAACTCCCGGCATGGTAAACAAATCGTGGGTATCAGGCAGGAGGTCTTGGAAGATGATCTCATGCACAAGCTATGGCCAGGCAACATTCACCAATTAAGAATTGTTATTGAGAGCATGCTCGCTTGTACGAACGGTCATTACATCGGTACGAGTGAAGCCAAAGAAGGTTGGCAAAAAGTAAAAGAATCGTTGCAAAATGAAGCATCCAGCCAACAGGCAACGATCAATTTATCAGGGACTTGGGACGAAATCGAACAGAGAATTCTCTTGGAAATATTAGAAAAAGAAGGGATGAATCAATCGAAAGCCGCAAAGCGACTAGGCATTAATCGATCTACCCTCTGGAGAAAGTTGAAAGATGTGTTGCAAATTTAAACGATTTCCCCCGTTGTTATAGCGGAACTCCTGTCATATAATCATCACATGGGCGATCAGGATATTAGTGTTGCATAATGCAACGTCACGCTCAACAAAACTTCTTAGGAGGAAGCACATCATGAGAATTAAGGCAACAATTGATCGTATTCCTGGAGGAATGATGATTGTTCCGCTAATTTTGGGGGCTATTATTACTACATTATTCCCTTCAATGGGTAAAACATTTGGATCTTTCACAGGCGCTTTGATGACAGGATCTCTGCCAATTTTAGCTGTGTTCTATGTCTGTATGGGTTCTACGATCAATTTTAAAGCAACCCCTTACAT
>NZ_JBFTQB010001362.1:0-1601 GCF_056398785.1 Paenibacillus sp. 01T422
GACCTGTAAAAGACAACGGTATTGAGTTTATATCTATGCAGGACTATCATAATTTATTAAGGATATTAGGGTCATGGAGTGGAGGGAAGAGACACCGAGATTATGAAAGTGTCACGGCTACCAAATGGGTGATTTCTAAATTCTTAAGCATGATTTTGTTGAACCATTTTTATAATTGGGTAAGAGTGGCGTTGCAACGAAAAACTACAAATGAAATCAAGGTTTTACCTTTTCGATATGAGAATCTACCATTTGGAATATTGAAAGTTTCTGACGATGATAAGAATCAAGAGTTGGAATTTCACACATGGTACAAAAGAAAGCAAGTGGCTATTGGTGACATAAAGTTATATTGTCCTTTTAACAGTGTAAAGAAACGCCGTAATCATCATCTTGATTATTTTAAAGATGAGGAAGAATATAAAAGGTTTATTAGGTTGAATTAGGTGCTGTTTCATTTAAGGAGATCGTGGTTGTGCAAAATTTGAACAGGAGTATATTTGTGTCGTGAAAGGGAGCATATTTGTGTCGCGAATATTTCCCACTATGTATATTGGGGAACTATTACAAAGAAAGTGAATGTTACTCTCGGGGTTAATTTGACTGACAGAAATTATTAATAAGAAAAGACTAAAGGCAGGCCGCAATTGCCGCCCACCTAAAAGCGCATGGAACCCGGTGGAGCGGACAACCACCCTCGCGCCCTGAGGGGACTGCGATTGCCAATACCAGCACGTTACAAGTCGTTCAAATCAATGGTAAATCCAGCAGCTTTCAATTCTCTAGCCAGTTTAAATTTCCAAGCTTCCTCGCCGTCCATTCGAGTCCAAAGCACTCCCTGCATATCGGAAAGCAATTCAACATCACCCTTGAGCAGGGCGAATACATTCTTCCTCCCAAGCTTAGAAACAAAGTAGCCCCATTCAAAAATTACATTTTGTCTAGCACGGTGTTTTTCGTCTTCTGGCTTACTTAATTTGGAACGACCAATGTCATCAGGAGTTAATAGAACAATTGCATATCCGACCGCTGAAACACGTTCTAGTTTCTCAACAATTGTGTGGACTTGAATTAATCTCACGATTTTTGAGTTCATAGCCCTTTTCAATCTGACGTTTAATTCTTTCCGATGCCTCAGCCTTTGACATTAGAAGAGACGCGTTTTTTTTAATACCTGGAGTCGACGCTTTAGATGTCGTTCTTTTTGCCATGATAAGCACTTTCCCCTCTAAAATATAATCATAGCCACTCTTAGTGTCCATGTTCAACGTTTTTACAGGACATCTGCGGAGATATCGCAAGGTTTTTATAACGATTTATTAAACGCAATGAGTCCGCTGATTGTCATTACGTGCTTTAAATCCTTTGTATTCGGTTCCTCTAATTATAACCTGTCATTAAAAATAGTAATATATAATCACCAAATTTAATAGTCCTACGAATTTGTTTTAGCTTTCATTATGTCGTGCAACTGATCCATTTAAAATCATTGTTATATTAAATTTTTACTCTTTTGTTTTGTTGCTCTTTTTTAGTTATTAAGCTAGTGACTTCGCGGCAATAAAATAGGATCATATATTTGTTAAGTTTATAGGTGAACG
>NZ_JBFTQB010001363.1:0-1827 GCF_056398785.1 Paenibacillus sp. 01T422
ACGCATAACCGAAAAACAAGGGGAAGAAACATACGAGGTTCAAGAATCGGCTACAGGCAAGTACGATCAAACGATAAAGATCATGAAAGATCAAATTTACCAAGGGAACTTAGTGTTAATAAATAAGGATTACCCGATCCATCAAGTAGGGATTCTATCGGATGTGGTTAATCTTTTTCAGCATAAAGAGTTGGTCGATGGTTATGTTTTATTAGATAACACCATTCGTTTGTCTCAAAGCATAGTGAAAAATTTTACAACCATGATCCGAGCTGCTGATAAACAGGGGGTTCATCACTTTATGATTAGCAGCGGCTACAGGGATAACAACGAGCAGAGTAAGCTTTATAAAGATATGGGCCCGGATTATGCTTTGCCGGCGGGGAATAGCGAGCATAACTTAGGAATATCTCTTGATATTGGTTCTACGCAATCGGAGATGAGTCAAGCTCCTGAAGGTATTTGGCTTAAGAAAAATGCTGCGACCTACGGGTTTATTTTACGTTATCCCAAGGATAAAACAGCTATCACCGGCATTCAGTATGAGCCTTGGCATTTCCGATATGTTGGTTTACCCCATAGTCTGATTATGCAGCAGAAGAATTTAACACTGGAACAATATTTGGAATTTCTGAAAGAGCAAAAGACGCTAACAACGACTCTTCAGGGTGTGAAATATGAAATTTCGTATCATTCAATTTCCCAAAATACTACCATTCAAGTGCCAAGTAATCGTAAATATGAGCTGTCTGGCAACAACATGGATGGCGTTATTGTGACGGTGTTTTTATGAATGGAATCAAAATCTCAGGAAGGTGAGGGTGCCCAATGAAACAGATGAAATTTATATATGACACTGCGATGTCCGGATTTTTTGCCCTCTACATGTATGTGGTGTTTAAAGTTATCTTATTTAAGTCTTGATATTCATTCCTTTTGGCATCTTCTTGATGTTATTGTCGAATAAATCAAAAATGTCATTGTTAGGGGTAGGAATTCGATCGTTAGCTTTGAGTTTGAGCTTGGAATGCTTAGAGGTGTTATTTTTAATCGGCAGCTTTGATGTGGATGACCTTATTCTAAATGTGTCCGGCGGTTTGATAGGCTTCTGCATGTTCAAACTGATTTCAGCTGCTAGCCGCTTGATCGGGATCGGTTCCTTTCGTTTCTTTCCCAAAGAACAGCAGAACCAACGCTCCGAATACGATAGCAATGAAGAAAATGGTAAATATCGAGGAAATGCTGTGATGTCTAGACACCAATAAGCCGACAAGGTACGGGCCAATGATCCCTCCGACGCGTCCAAAGGATGCGGCAAGCCCAACGCCTGTCGAGCGGACGCTAGTAGGGTATAGCTCTGGTGTGTACGCATACATGGCTCCCCAAGCGCCAAGATTGAAAAAAGAGAGGCTAATCCCTGCTGCTATAAGCATGGCCTCTGTACTAGCAGAACTGAACCAAATCGCGCTAAAAGCTGTTAACAGCAAATAAGAGACAAGTACGAATTTACGACCGAATTTTTCAATAAAGTAAGCTGCTGTAAAATAGCCCGGAAGCTGTGCTAACGTCATTATCAGCACATATTGAAAACTTTTTACAAGACTGAACCCCTTCAGAACCATGACGGATGGAAGCCATAGGAATATCCCGTAATAGGAGAAAACCACGATAAACCAGAGAATCCAGAGCGCAATCGTTGATTTCCGGAAACGTGCTGACCAGACGGATGTGACACGTTCTTTAAGCGTTAATCGGCGATTTCGCTGCTCATTATATCGCGGAGAATCTTGAATCGCTCTTCTTAAGTACAACGCATACAAGGCTGGC
>NZ_JBFTQB010001364.1:0-2633 GCF_056398785.1 Paenibacillus sp. 01T422
GCCTTAGGATGATCATAATTTAGGTTCATTATGCGTGGTTTTTCCGTCAACCAGTAAAAAGAGGCATCAGTTAATCCGAACGCCTCTTTTATATCTATCTTAAAACAAAAAAAATACCGCAACAGCGCGGCATCATATCATTACAACAGAAATTGTAGGTTCACTCATTTGAACCAGCCCTTCTCTTTGAAGCGCATAATAGCCTCAATTCGGTTACTGACATTGAGCTTATCGAGAATAACAGAAATATAGTTACGAACTGTACCACGTGTAATATACATGTGATCAGCGATTTCCTTCGTATTCTTACCATCGGCAATAAGGGTCAGAACTTCCTTCTCCCTCTCTGTTAATGGATTTTCCTCATTATAAGTTTCTTCTACAAGCTCTGAGGCATAGATTCGCCTTCCAGCCATAATACTACGTATCGAAGTAGCCAGTTCCTCGCTCGGGCTGTCTTTCAACAAGTAACCGTTAGCACCAGCCTTCACTGCTCTTTCAAAGTACCCATACCGGGCAAACGTGGTCAATATGATGACCTTGCAGCCCAATCCCTTAAGTTCCTCCGCGGCATCCAACCCGCTCATTATCGGCATCTCAATGTCCATCACACAAATATCCGGCTTATGCAGTTGAACAAGTTTGACAGCATCCTCCCCATTGCTTGCTTTGCCTACGACCTGCATGTCTTCTTCCAAATCGAGTAAGGAAGCAAGGGCACCAAGCAGCATCCGTTGGTCCTCGGCGATTACAATTCGAATCATATCCTCACCTCCCTTTCCGGTGGAATGATAGCATTAGGTACTTTGATAACAATCACCGTACCCTGATTTGAAACAATTTCCATAGATCCATTAATAAATTCCAGTCGCTCTTTCATGCCACGCAATCCATTGCCAAGTAAAATAAGGCATTCTCTCGACATACCGATCCCATTGTCACTTACCTTGATAACGAGATCGCTTATTGAATGTTCGTTAACTTCGTGTCGCCCTCTACAATGAGCTCGATCTCTGCGGCTTTCAGAATCTGCCTAATACGAAACATCTCATCCACTAGTTTCGTACCGCGCATTTGAGTAACGATTTCCCTAACTTCCTTTAGCGCAATTCTAGCGGTCTGCCGCACATCGTTAATTTCGATTAATGCTTGCGTCGGATTTTTGGTTATTAATTTCCCGGCTAGATCACTCTTCAAACCAATTAATGAGAGCTTCTGACCAAGTGTATCGTGTAGGTCTCGAGCGATTCTTTGACGTTCCTCAAGCTTGACCAGCTCAGAAATCCGTTTATTGGCATCCTCTAGTTGTACTTGCAATATTTCACTCCTGTTTCGGTTGAACGTGGTGACGGGAAGGAGAATAACACCAATTACACATATAATGATAAAAGGTAATTGCGTGAAAAATACAGGATTTTGGGATACTAATCCATAGTTAATTGCTACAATCGTAGTTGTCAAATGAATGCAGTACAATGTGATAAATCCTGCCCGGCTTTTCATTGTGCCTATAAAAAACGCTAAAAACAGTGAGAAGTAGACATAGCTGAATATTAAGGCCATAATAATTGAAATTATTATTTGTACACTCGTCCAAAAGTACACAATCCATCCTTTAGACACGAAAGAAAGCACATAGCAACAAAAAAATACAATAATCATAATTGAGCCTAATACCATATGGTACATGTCAGAAGAACGGAAAATGAAATAAAAAGGAAGAATGTAAAAGACAACCCATATATACGGACTAAGACCGGTGTTTTTGTGAAATATTTGATACCACTTTTGCATAGTCCGTTATCCTCTATTTCTTCAACTTAGATTTAATTATATCTTAGCATAAACACGAAACGGATGTATTTACTGCCCTTGTAAGTTCGACTTACGAGCTTCAATACGGCTTTCACATAACTCCACTCATCTTCGTTCTCAAAATAGGAATCTTCAAACTGATGCTGTACATAAAACAGCCAGATCCCCAGCAAGCCAGCTACAAACATGATTGGACCTTGGATTAAAAGAAACGGCTGCCAACCAATTGCCCAGATCAGTAATGCATATAAGACAAGGATGGAAACGTTCGTCAAGTAAGTACTCATTCTCTCCTTGCGTTTTGCACCTTTCGTGTTAAAGCGATTCGTAACTAGGAACAAAAAGATAGGACCTAATCCGAACATAATAAAAGGATTCCGATATAAGCGATAAGCAATTCGAACCCAGAGGGAAGATGCCGCATATTCGTCGACAGTCAGCACCCACATATCACCTACACCACGTTTTTCGAGGTTACTGCTCGTTGCATGATGAATGGAATGACTGTTCTTCCACTGTTGATAGGGAAAGAGTGTAAGGATACCCGTGATTGTACCAACTATTTCATTAGCCTTGCGGCTCTTGAAAAACGATTGATGACAACAATCATGGAAAATGATAAAAGTCCGTATAACGAAACCAGATGCAAGGATCGTAATAGGGAATGTAATCCAATATGATATAGATAGGCTTAGATATGCAGCAATCCATAATAGCATTAACGGTCCTAACGTATTAATTAGCTGTTTGATGCTAGCCCTCGTATTTGATTTTTCATAAGGGGCAACCTGTTTTTTTAAATTGGTTAGTGTAGATTG
>NZ_JBFTQB010001365.1:0-1056 GCF_056398785.1 Paenibacillus sp. 01T422
CTCTACTCGTGACGTCCACTTGGAACGGATAAGCTTGTCTGCCCAATGCACGAATTTCAGCTGCAACTTCTTCGATATCACTTGATGTGCGTGCAAAAAGAGCAACATCAGCACCAGCCTCAGCAAGTCCAATCGCCAGTGCTCTGCCGATCCCTCTTCCCGCTCCTGTAACCAAGGCAATTTTATTTTCTAGTCGAAATGAAGGTAGAAACATATTCTCATCGTCCAATCTATTAGGTAGTTTTTTGTAGCTAATAAAGAAAGAAGGTTATTCACATGGAATATTCCGTTCAAGAAGAGAAAGCAAATGCCATCAGCCATGGGATTGGGGTCCTTTTAAGCATCGCAGCGCTGATCCTGCTTGTTATTCAGGCTTGTCTGCACGGCGATGCCTGGCATATTGTGAGCTTTAGCGTGTTTGGCGTGGCACTCGTTACGTTATACACCTGCTCCACCCTGCTGCACAGTGTCAGACATCCTCGGCTGAAAGATATTTTTGAGGTGCTTGATCATTCGGCAATTTACGTTTTAATTGCTGGCACCTATACTCCCTATTTGCTTGTGACACTGCGCGGGCCTATGGGGTGGACATTCTTTGGCGTGATTTGGGGACTTGCCTTAACAGGTATCGTGCTCAAAATATTTTATGTGAAACGATTTATTATCGTCTCTACGCTCTGTTATATTCTCATGGGCTGGCTCATTGTTATTGCCTTTAAGCCGTTATATGTGAACCTGCCCTTCGGAGGCATCGTTTGGCTTGTAGTTGGCGGACTCCTGTACACGTTCGGTTCCATATTCTATGTATGGAGGCGCATCCCTTATCACCATGCCATTTGGCATATTTTCGTGCTCGCAGGTAGCGCCTGTCATTTCGTTTCCATCTTCGGATATGTCATCCTATCATAGTTAAGGAAGCAAACGCTGCAGCTGCTGAAGGGTTACAATGCTCTCAACCTGACGCGCCAGCTCATCATAACCATCCTCATTCGGATGAATGGCATCCTCAGAAAGGTAACGGGTATCCTGACCCACAAAAGCATCATACACCTGAAC
>NZ_JBFTQB010001366.1:0-1050 GCF_056398785.1 Paenibacillus sp. 01T422
CTTCCAAACTATCCGGAATCGCCGCAAACGAGGTTCTCATGATAATCAAATTATAGGTGCTGATCGCTCCCGGTAGAATGAGTGCCCACATTGTGTCAAACATGCCGAGACTTTTCACAAGCAAATAGTTTGGAATCAAGCCTCCGCTAAAAAACATCGTAAACACAATCATCATCATGATTGAATCCCGCAGCATGACACCTTTTCTCGATAATACATAGGCTCCGATAGAGGTAATAATTACGTTGATACTTGTTCCCACTACAACATAAATTAACGTATTGGTGTAACCCGTGATGATATTGGGATTTTTAAAAACACTGATGTAACCGTCTACATTAAAACCCAAAGGCCAGAGCAACAAACCGGAATGACTCGCTAAACTTGAAGGGTTACTTAAGGACGCCATAGTCACATATAGAAATGGATAAAGTGTAATTAAAGCTAGAAACAGCAAGAAGCATATATTAAAAAAACCGAAAATAGCTTCGGCTTTGCTTCGCTTTAGATTCATCGTCATCCCTCCCTACCAAAGACTGGTTTCATTGACTTTTTTACTGATTTTGTTGGTAGCTACCAAGAGCGCAAAATTGATCACCGAGTTAAATAATCCAACGGCTGCGCTGAAGCTGTAGTTTGCTTCTAGAATCCCTTTGCGGTATACATAAGTTGAAATCACATCCGAAGTTTCGTAGGTAACCGGATTGTACAACAGGAAGATTTTATCGAATCCGACGTTCATCATGCTTCCCATTCTTAAAATAAACAAGATGATAATAGTGGGCATAATCCCCGGCAGTGTAACATGCAGCATTTGCTTAAAACGTCCCGCCCCGTCAATCGTCGCCGCTTCATACAAGTCTTGATCGATGCCGGCTAAAGCAGCCAAATAGATAATCGAGCCCCAACCCACTTCCTGCCAAATATTAGAGCTCACATAGATGGTTCGGAATAATCCGGGTTCTAGCAGCATCGTTATTCTTTCCATTCCCATGAAGGCGAGTAAATCATTAATAATCCCGTTTCTTGCCGTGAAATCTACAATTAAAC
>NZ_JBFTQB010001367.1:0-1048 GCF_056398785.1 Paenibacillus sp. 01T422
CCCTTCACCCCTTCACACTGGCAGACTGGGCTTATGTAACCCAGCATCGAAGTGGAATTAAGGTGCATACGCGTCTGCTCGTCATTGACAAGGAAAGCCCATATCCGGATAAAATCGTTCCGTCAACCGGGAATGTTAGTGATTACGAAGGTTCAGATCTTCTCGTGACAGATCCTTATGTAACGTACGTCATGGACCGCGGTTATGTTTGCTACAAACGGATGCAAAAGTGGATAACCGATGAGCTGGATTTTGTTATTCGGGTCAATACGCACCATTTTGCAGAAGTTTTAGAACAGCGCGAGATTCCAGCGGCAGATTCACACATTCATTTGGATGCAGACGTTCGGATGGGAAACAACCAAAACACAATGATGCAAAGCAAACTGCGTCTGATTGAATTCCTCGATGATCAAGGTCGGCTTTATCGTTTGGCAACGACCCGCTGGGATTTAACCGCTAAAGAGGTAACGGAGATTTACCGCCAGCGATGGCTCATCGAGTTATTTTTCAAGTGGATGAAACAGCACGTGAGGTTTGCTCGGTTGTATAGTCACCAGCCGGAGGCGGTATGGAATCATATCTTTTTAGCTCTTGTGGCATACGGGCTATCCTATGTGATGAAAATGGAAACCCAGTCACGGAAAAGCATCTGGGAAGTCCTAGCGCTTATTCGCATTTATGCGGAAAAAACATGGGGAGAAATGGAACAAGAGCTATATCGAAAACCGAGCAAGAGGAGTAAAGGGCGACAAAAGAAAGATCCTCCACGATTTATAGAGGTACAGACATCCGAAGTCGCCCTTGTAAAGAAGCCTAAAAAGAGAAGAAAAAGGAATTCAAATAACTAAAATTACAATAAATGGAATATCGGAAAAGTGGCCTACTTTAAGTAGACACTGACTATTTTGATTTCTGCAGAGAAAAATATTTTCAGAATTTTCTGCATAAAAAGAAATTGTCTAGCTAACATCTTCCGAGAAGTTTGGTGCAACGCCAGTGATTTGTGGAGAGTTAATATGATTAGAAAATGGGATGATATTTGTTC
>NZ_JBFTQB010001368.1:0-1043 GCF_056398785.1 Paenibacillus sp. 01T422
ACACTATATCGATTTTCTTGAGTGCAGAAAAAATTTTGTGAATTATGTGAATTCATCTAACGACTTTACTATAACAGACTTAAAAGAAATTGAATCGAAATGTGTTGCTTGGCGATGTTTGTTGCAAATTGAATTTTTTAGTGAACCAAGAATAAAGATAATAATTCCTTACAAAAAAACGCTTTGGGAGAGAATTACAAAGCGAAACTCTCGTAAGTGTTCTCGCATTTATTTAGACTTACTATATCGAATCCGGGATAACGGATGGTCAACATTTGACTTAAGTTAGCTGGATATTCGCTGAACGAACTGGGAACGTTAGTTCAAACACATTATTGAGCAATTTACCTGGCGGCAGCTGCTCCATACCTTTAAGCTATAAGCCAAAGGGTAGCAAAATGATATGTAAATTAGGGGGAAAAGGTAATATCAGTGTTGCGACGAAAGGTTTAAGAGTTAGAAGACTTTATGAATTGCTTTCAGTGTTATTTCTTTTTATATTGGGGGAATTTATGGGAGCCTGGGGATATGGAATATTTGAAAATGATGAAGTTCTTGATTGGAAATGGGATTTGATTGAGGCGGATCATATTTCTATTATTAAAAATACTTTTGATGCAGCATTAGAATCTGATTATATTGAAGCAGATCTTGCTTCTAGTGTTGTTGGAGCAGCAGAAGTAATAGCAGCTTTACTTGGAATACCGGGCGAAGAAATAAAGTCTGGTTCCAGTTACACTTTGGGATTGGAAGATTGGCTAAACGCTCATAAAGGACAAGGAGTTGAAATGCTTGAGCCTGCTTGTCATGCAATCGCAAGAGTAAAAAGTAAATCAGAACTGTTGGAGCTATGGGAGGAGACGGGCGACTCGAGTGAATGGATGGAAATTGTAGAGAATTTGGAAGCCAGACTAAAATCTTTACTGATAAATAATAGATAAATTTGATGAACACTAAGGACGAGGCTGCCGGTACGATCGGCAGCTCTTATTACGTTAACGGGCAGATTTGTTTAACAAGGGGTATGGAGGTTATGGTAAAAT
>NZ_JBFTQB010001369.1:0-1041 GCF_056398785.1 Paenibacillus sp. 01T422
ACAACAGATAGATCACCTTTGACTGCCTCAATTCTTGGCAAACTTGTTCCTGTTGGCAAATCCAATCGAACTTTTGAATGACTATCTTTTGGAATTTCCACCGTAACTAATTTATTTGCATCTGCACTCGTTATGGGAATGAGATAGGTCTGATTATCAGATGGAATAACTACTTTAGGCTGATCACCGCTTGGTAGGGGCACTTGAATGGGTGCCGGGTCCTCCAACCCAGGCAGGGATTTGGTGAAGTCATACAACCGCTCTCCATGGCCTTCTTTAAAAACCTTATAGGCAGCTAACGCTTGAAGTGCTTGTTCCGTCGCCATTGCATTCGATCGAAGTTGCATTGTATGCGAAAAGCTGCCATCTGGCAAACGGAATTTGAATAATTTATCAAGTAAATTGACGCCATTTTTTGCATACTTCGCACTTGCTGGATCTATGTTATTCGAGCTTAGCGCAATAATGGCTTGAGAGACACTTTCGCTGCTATCCACTCCATATGAAAGATAGCCCCCATTGGATTGTTGGTTCAGAGACAACCAATTTGCTGCTTTTGTAAGGGTGTCTGCCTGAACTAAAGCTTGATTGCCCGCATACGGAGCTAAAGCAGTAAAGGTCATCGCAGTAATATCAGGATCACTTTTACCAGTGCTTAAAACAAAGCCTCCGTCTTGATTCTGTCTAGTAATAATTTGATTGATAATTTTTTGCCTTGTCCATTCGGCATTTTCCGGTACAGAATAATTTTTGGAATCAAGTGCCAATAGAGCATAGACTAAACCATTGATGCCTTGCGATGTCATATTGCTGTGACTGTACAATTTCTCAATCAAGTTATAACCTTCAACTTGGGATGCGTCACCGCCAGTAACCGTTATACCAAGGATCGTCCGTTCAAGATCAGTAACTAATTTAAAATCTCCATTGGAACTTGAAACATTATTGACTAGTTTTTGATAATACGCTATAGGAAGCTTAGAACCCGTGCGCGCTAAACCTATCGCGCTCCAGTCTGAGCTTACGCCGCTTGGCTTAGAC
>NZ_JBFTQB010001370.1:0-1041 GCF_056398785.1 Paenibacillus sp. 01T422
GCGCGTAACTTCCGCAGCCGGATCGAAGTCGTGGATGCGGTCAATTTTATTTTTAAACAAATGATGAATGAAACAGTAGGCGAAGTCGCTTATGATGAGCGGGCTGAGCTTGTCTATGGAGCGGGTTATCCGCCATCTGCTTCGGATTGTTCCGTTGAGATGCTGATCATCGATCGCGCAACAGATGTGCCTGACCCCAGCGAAGCGTATTCGACTGATTCAGAAGACAATGAGGAAATGAATGCCGAAGCTTTACCCGAAGGTGCTGCTATTGATCCCGTTTTGGAAGCGCAGGAGCTGGAGACCGCACAATTAGAAGCGCGAACCATTGCCCGCCAAATTCAAGATTTGATGGGTACCGGCGGGAAGGAAGCTTTTCAAGTATTTGATAAAAGAACCGGCGGTGACCGCCCAGTCACGTACCGGGATATCGTCATCCTGCTGCGCGCTACGCAGATGTGGTCGCCTATCCTCATTGAAGAGCTCAAAAAGATGGGCATACCGGCTTACGCAGAGCTAAGTACAGGATATTTTTCTGCGACAGAGGTGGAAGTCATGTTATCCCTTCTGAAAGTCATCGATAATCCCTATCAGGATGTACCGCTTGCCGCCGTATTGCGGTCACCAGTGGTGCAGCTAACGGCCGAGGACTTGGCGCAGATTCGAATTGCTGATAAATCGGTGCCTTTCTATGACTCTGTGCTGCACGCTGCTGGCAGTGAGAAGACCGAAGAGAATGAGGTTTTGTTGCAAAAGCTGAACTACTTTCTGGAGCTGCTAGAAACGTGGCGGACTGAGGCCAGACAAGGCTCTTTGGCTGATTTAATCTGGCATATCTACAGACAAACGGGGTACTACGATTTCGCCGGCGGCTTGCCGGGGGGCGTGCAAAGACAAGCTAACTTAAGAGCTTTGTATGATCGTGCCAGACAATATGAAAGCACATCCTTGCGTGGATTGTTCCGATTCCTTCGTTTTATTGAAAGAATGAAAGAAAGCGGTGGGGATCTGGGTACAGCACGTGCGCTCGGAGAGCAAGAA
>NZ_JBFTQB010001371.1:0-1040 GCF_056398785.1 Paenibacillus sp. 01T422
GTTCATTCGACCAGACGATTATTTGCCTAATAAGAAGCGTCTCACCAATGTAAATGAATACGGTATCGGCCTCATCGGCTGTGGGAGTATAGCGAATACGGCACATTTGCCAGCATACCGCAAATACGGTTTGCGCATAGCTGCATGTTGCGATGTGAACGAGGAAGCAGCGCGCGCCACAGCGGAAAAGTTCGATATTCCATTCTGGACGACAGATGTTAATCAGCTACTCGAGAGGGACGATGTAGGTGTAATCGACCTGGCTATCCATCCGGAACCACGACTGGAAGTGCTGAGGTTAATCGGAAAGGCTCCGAGGCCAGTATTATGCCAAAAGCCTTTGGCCTTGGATCTAACACAAGCTGAACGCCTGAGCGAAGAGGCCAACAGAATGGGGATTATCCTCGGAGTTAACCAGCAAGCCCGCTTTGCTCCAGCGCACAAAGCGCTGAAAACAGTACTGGAGCAGGACTTAATCGGGGAAGTATACAGCATTCATCATCATATGCGCTCGTTCCAGGATCAGGCCGGCTGGTGGTGGACTAAGATGAAGAATTTCAACATTGTCGACCATGGTGTTCACTATGTGGACCTCTGCCGATATTTCAACCCTTATCCGGAGGAATGGTCCAGGGTACACTGCACGACAGCCCAGTTAACCAAGCAAAATGCCATCGACCCGCTTATCTATTCGGCGAATATCGAGTTTGGTCCCAGAGGCGGCAGGAACCCGCTCATGGCGACGCTGCATTTTAACAATATTGCCAAAGCAAGCCGCTCACACAGCAATACATGGTGGATTGACGGGACAGAAGGAAGCCTGTGGTGCACGCAAGATACGCTTTATATGGCACTGAATAAACACAAAAATGTCGTTCACGAAATCAAGCTCAAAGGAACATGGTTCCCGGACGCTTTCGCTGGATCGATGATCGCGTTCATGACAGCACTAGAGGAAGGCAATCTACCGCCAGTCACAGCGGAGGATAATATCCAAACAGTGGCGTTGACAACGGCGATGGTAAACTCCAGCCAAGAAG
>NZ_JBFTQB010001372.1:0-1592 GCF_056398785.1 Paenibacillus sp. 01T422
GTTCTTAAGCTCATTGATCAGCTTCGTGCAGAAGTGAAAAAACGCAAAATTGAAGATCCCGCGGAACTGCAGCCAATTCTTTCTGAAAAATTGATCGAGCTGCTGAAGGGCGACGCCGATGCAGGCTTGAATTTAAACCCTAACGGTTTATCGGTTATCTTGTTTGTTGGTGTCAATGGGGTTGGGAAGACGACAACGATCGGTAAAATGGCGCATATGTTCAAATCCCAAGGGAAGAAAGTCCTCATGGCAGCTGGCGATACGTTCCGTGCCGGAGCGATTGAACAGTTGGAGACTTGGGGGCAACGTGTCGGCGTTGACGTAATTAAGCAGCAATCCGGAGCTGACCCTGCTGCGGTTATGTTTGATGCTGTTCAGGCAGCCAAAACCCGCGGCGTAGATATTTTACTCTGTGACACGGCAGGTCGTCTGCAAAATAAAGTTAATCTGATGGAAGAGCTGAACAAAATTTACCGTGTTATCCAGCGCGAAGTGCCAGATGCTCCTCATGAGGTTATTCTTGTGCTTGACGCGACAACAGGGCAAAATGCGCTTAGCCAAGCTAAGTTGTTCGGTGACAAAACCGGTCTGACTGGACTAGTGCTCTCCAAGCTTGATGGGACTGCCAAGGGCGGTATCGTTGTGGCGATCCGTCAGGAATTATCGCTGCCAGTGAAGTTTGTTGGTCTCGGTGAAAAAATGGATGATCTTCAGCCATTCGATTCCGAGCAGTTCGTTCATGCCTTATTTGGCAAAATGGATCGGCGAGCAAAAAGAAGAATAATCGGGTGAAATTCTCCTCTGCCGGTAGTCGGTTAGAGGGGGATTTTTTTGTTTGTGAACTGACAAGGTAAAATGCTTGACATTCATCTTGGAATTCAGTATGATAGGTTCTGTTGTGCTGGTGTCAAGGGTGCAACCTTTACGGAGGTGGATTCATGACTGTCGATCAAATGCTTGCGAAAACAAATCGCATTAATCTGCTATTTGATTTCTATGAACCACTTTTAACCGAGAAGCAGAGAACATTCCTTCAACTGGCAGAGTTAACTTTACAGGAATATGAAGCTAAGCTGCATCTGTTACATAAGCATGAACAACGTATGAAGCTGCGAGCAGAGCTGGATTACAAGCTAGATAGCTGCGAACCAGAGCTAAAGAGGAAAATGGCAGAGCTTTTTGATACAATAATAGGGATCGATTAATAAAGTCCAAGCAGGAGGTGAAGCGCATGGCATTTGAAGGATTAGCAAACCGACTACAGAACGTATTCGGCAAGCTGAGAAGCAAAGGTAAGCTGACGGAAGAAGATGTAGGCGAAGCGCTTCGCGAGGTTAGACTCGCTCTGCTTGAAGCGGACGTTAACTTTAAAGTGGTGAAAGACTTTATTGCTAAGGTGAAGGAACAAGCTATCGGACAAGAAGTGCTCAAGTCCTTTACACCAGGCATGGTCGTTATCGATATTGTTAACAAAGAGCTCACAGCATTAATGGGTGGCACACAAAGCAAGCTAGCTCGCTCGAATCGACCGCCAACTGTCATTATGATGGCAGGCTTGCAAGGGGCAGGTAAAACAACGACGTCCGGTAAAC
>NZ_JBFTQB010001373.1:0-1039 GCF_056398785.1 Paenibacillus sp. 01T422
GCTCATGGGTATCAATGGCTACTGTGGTTGTATTTGGACTCGTCGTTTGGCTGCGCAGGAAACAAAATGTGTCGAGTGTATCGGTAATGAAGTGAGACTAGGTGATAGCCTAATCCTTAGTTCATTTTGCAGTTCTCTTCAGTAGAGCCTTAGCGGAGTTCCCGCTAAGGCTTATTTAATTTGCTATTGGCAGATGAGGTTGAAGTTGGCTGTATGGTGAATAGTGTGAGTGGAAGGTGAAGGGGTGGCAAAGTAGCTATATTTGGGGGTAGGTTGTGAGGGAGTGAGCCGCGCATGTTAACGGTGAGAAATAGCGGGAGGCAGCACAGCCTCATTGGATGAAATCCAATAGGAACGCTTATTGCGCACCTAACTTGCTCATTTCGTTGGACGAAATCCAACGAAACCGCAAGTTTCGGCGCTAAAAAGGCCCGATCTACTGATCTCATTGGAATTCATCCAATAGAATCAGTAATCGGGCCTTCAAATCACTGTGTGCATTGGATTTCGTCCAATGCACCCTTCCGATATCACCGCCTTGCCTCAAGGGGAGGCAGTCCTTCTAATTTGAAGGCAAACCAAGACAAAATTTAATGTAAGCGGATTCATTTTGTGTATTCGCTTGCTTCCACTTGGGTATTCATACATTTTTTGGGATAGATCGACAAAATCATACAAATTAGACTCCTTTCCGATGCAAGTAAAGACTTGTATAATATTAGGAAATGAAGCATCCGCAGCTGTAACCGGATTCCTGACATTAGCGGAAATCCGTTTTTTTATGTAGAAACAGGGGTGTACGCCATGTATAGAATCGTGATCGTTGATGATGAAATCGAAGTGAGAGAAGGCATCATAGAGAGCATCGAGTGGGAACGGCATGGATTTGAATGTATTGGGGATTACAGAAATGGCAGCGAAGCATTGGAAGCAATTTCTGAGCTTAGGCCTGATCTAGTTTTGTCTGATATATGCATGCCCTTTATGGACGGGATTGAATTGACTAGACAAATCCAATTGAATTATCCGTACATTAAGG
>NZ_JBFTQB010001374.1:0-1036 GCF_056398785.1 Paenibacillus sp. 01T422
CTTCCCCAGAAGTTCAAATGCATTTTCGAATTTCGGGCACAGTTGATAGTCTTCCATATAAATCATCTCCTTATAAACAATTTTAGCATAGTCGCTTGACAAAAGTAAGTGCTGCGTAATAATATACTAACATAAAGTAAGTAATTAATGAAAATTTATTTAAAGAGGAGTTGTTAGTCATGGCTTTAGGTCTTCTTATTATTCGTTTGGTGATAGGTTTAACAATAGCCGCGCATGGCACACAGAAAGTATTTGGATGGTTTGGTGGTTATGGACCAAAAGGCACAGGAGGCTTTTTCGATTCCATTGGTATTAAGCCCGGTGTTTTGATGGCCGTTGTAGCCGGCTTGTCGGAAATTGTAGGCGGCTTGCTCTTTGCTGCAGGACTCTGGACACCAGTTGCTGCTGCACTTATTATCATTACTATGCTTGTTGCTATTGTTAAGGTTCACTATAAAAGCTATTGGTCGACTTCGAATGGGTTCGAGTACAATCTGCTTCTGATTGCGGCAGCATTGGGCGTCGCACTTATCGGTGCAGGTGACTATTCGCTAGATGCTTTGTTTTAAAAAATGAAGAAAAAGGCTATCTCCTTAAGTCAGAAATGACTTGATGGAGGGTAGCCTTTTTTTCTATTTCGATGACGATGCATGGGCGAATCTTACAAAGCAAAAAGCCTGCAGCACGAGTGGCGGCAGGCCTCTAGACAATATATAAATTAAAGGGGGTCGAGTTTTATTATAACCACGGTTAATTAACGCCATATCAATTTTAAATTACAATTTCATTACAGTGTTTTCCCTGTATTTTCAATCATTTTCATTTTGCTCCCCTCGTATATTCAGACTTTTTTCCACATATAGATGTACAACAAGGCAAATGGCCTTGAATATCTCACCAGGAGGCTGTAACAATGACAACACAAAACGAGTTTCAAGAGGAACGRCAGGATCTAGTGGTGCTCTTCTCTGAGGAATCCGAAACCGAAGCTGAAGTTGAAGATGACGTAGCCGAAGAAGCAGCTGGTGAAGAAGAA
>NZ_JBFTQB010001375.1:0-1034 GCF_056398785.1 Paenibacillus sp. 01T422
GTATACTTTTACTTTATTACGAAATGTTTACGTTTACATTAGGGGGGTCCTCCAACATTATAGGTTGTTTGTTGCATCATTCCTTTTCATGCTTTAGCTCCTGCCCAATGAACGGCTGCGTCAAATAGCTTCCATCCATTCGCTGTCCGGTTGATTTCTTCCCCGCCTGTTAAATTGAAGAACATGCGCCTAGCCGGCAAAACTTGGCCGTTCATATTTTTCGTGCCTTTCTCGAATGCACAAATCACAGCACGTTTGTCGTTATCCGGCGCCGAGGCGATAATGACGCCTCCCTGAGGGACAAGAAAGCTAATCTTTGCTTCTTCCTTATAAATGTCCACACTGCCAGGCAACCCTGCTGCAAGCTCATGTTTACTCTCTTTTATCGCTAGCGATAGGCCCGTATACTCCCCGTAATCCGAATCGTCTTTACTGGCTAAACCCACTTGACCGAGTATTTTGCCATTGGCATAGATCACTGGCGCAGTTGATTCGAGTAGTTTATCAGCGACGCGATGAGAGCCTGCGAATGAACTTACAAAAACTAAGCCAAAATTTGCCGCCTGATCCGGTGTGAGCTCTTTGTCTGACATCAGAGTAGCCTCGTAACCAATTTCCTTAAAATGCTTCATCACAATTCGGTCATTTGCGCTGTCCGTGCCGACAAAAAGTACTTTTTTCGCATTTCCGGCATCTTTGTGTGTTGGCACYGAACAGGCAGCACTTGCAAAAATAAGGACTACGATGATTAAGTAGGAAAACAATCGTTTCATTAACTCCCTATCTCCTTCAAGAACTCTTATTATTTTGTTTCTTGCACCCAGCGAACAGCGGCATCAAACAGCTTCCATCCCTCATCCGTCTGATTAATTTCTTCACCTGTCATCATGTAATAAAAAACCTCACGCGCAGCAACCGTTTGCCCTTTCACATTCGTCATACCTTTGTCGTAAGCAAATATGGTCGCCTTCATCTCATCATTCGGCACGGTAGCCACGACAATCGCTCCTTTGCCTGGAGTCGCCCAACTCATC
>NZ_JBFTQB010001376.1:0-1706 GCF_056398785.1 Paenibacillus sp. 01T422
GCCGCTAACTGGGCCAAGTGCGAACGTTCGCCTCGCTCCAGCGTAATATGACCGGCTATGCCCTCTTGCTTAAATCGTTCGACCACATAAGTTAGTCCGTTGCTTGAAGCATCGAGATAAGGATGATCAATTTGATCCGGATCACCTAATAAAACGATTTTACTGCCTTCGCCTACACGAGATACGATCGTTTTGATCTCGTGTTTGGATAAGTTTTGCGCTTCATCAATAATGATGAATTGTCCTGGGATGGAACGCCCACGAATATAAGTGAGGGCTTCGACTTGAATACTGCCGAGACCAGCCAGTACTTTCTCAATATCTCCGGGTTTCTTGGTATCGAACAAATACTCGAGATTATCATAGATCGGCTGCATCCACGGACGCAGCTTCTCTTCTTTTTCACCAGGCAAATAACCAATATCCTTGCCCATAGGAACAACTGGTCGAGCAATAAGCAGCTTCTTGTATTTGCGGTCATCTTCAATTTTCATGAGTCCCGCAGCTAGCGTTAATAGCGTCTTACCAGTACCCGCTTTCCCAGTAAGGGTGACGAGCGGGATATCGTCATTGAGCAAAAGCTCAAGAGCCATGCGCTGCTGCGCATTTCGCGCGGCAATTCCCCAGATGGGATCGTTACTCATAAAGAGCGGCTCAAGTTTTTTGGCATCTGTCGTTACTTTCAGTAGAGCGGATTTCGAAGAACCCAACTCATCCCGTAAGATAACGAATTCATGCGGGTGAAGCATATAAGTCAAATTCAAAGATGTCACGGTTAAGAACCGGTATGAGTAAAATTCGTCAATCACAGACGGATGAACATATAAAGTGATGCAGCCTGTGTACATATCAGTCTGAGCTACGATACGATCGGTTAAATAATCCTGTGCAGGAATGCCAAGTACATCTGCTTTTATCCGTACCAGCGTATCTTTACTAACGATAACAACTGGTCTCGGAATATCATTCGCCTGCTCTTCCAGATGATAGTTGAGCGCGACGGCAAGAATGCGGTTATCATTGGTTAATGCATTAGGGTCCTGAAGCAGTACATTGGTATCTAACACGTAAATTTTTTTCATTGGTGTGTCCCCTCCCAGATTTGGCGTCAGATCATTGGTTATATTCATACATACAACCTAGCTGTGCAGGACAAACTAAACGCGAGATTCAAGGAAAGGATCGATTCAAGTGAGACTATTGTGCGTATTATCGTTGGTACTGACCCTCGCGGTTGGCTGTAGTCAAGCGCCGAAAAGCGGTGCCCCCTCTCAAGATACAAATCAAAAACAAGTAAAGGTTCAACAAATTGCTCCACAAAAGCTAGAGATCAAAGATTCCAAAGCCGTTGCGGAACGTTTGGAAAGCCTAGCCACCAGCATCCCACAAGTTGAAAGCGCGCATTGCGTTGTATTCGGCAATACCGCTGTCGTTGGCATCAACCTCAAAAAAGATATGGACCGTTCAAGAGTAGGCACCGTCAAATATTCAGTAGCAGAAGCACTCAAGAAAGATCCCTACGGTGTGAATGCCATCGTAACAGCAGATCTTGATCTGGATCAACGACTGCGCAACATTCGGGATAACGTAAAAGCAGGAAGGCCGATTACCGGGTTCGCTGAGCAAATGGCGGATATCATGGGCCGGGCTATGCCTCAACTACCGCGTGATATTCGCAATCCCCAAGACAATACAGGACCTAATGA
>NZ_JBFTQB010001377.1:0-1025 GCF_056398785.1 Paenibacillus sp. 01T422
CTGTAGAGATGAGTTCAGGGTAAAAGAATTCATACTCGGCGACAATCACATACTTGTCAGTCAACTCCATGCTTTCGATTTCCTCGATATGCAGACTGTAATCGTCCATGTATCTATCCACCTGCTGGAGCTCCAGATCAGGCTCAAAAGTCTGGATAAATTTCAAAAAGGCGGTAATTTCATCCTTGTTTTTGTGATTGACAAAAACAACACTTCCAAACGAAAATACCAGCACCTGTTGTAAGGAATCCGTTTCTTTTTGAAGGATCGAGGATAAAATATCGCCACGCAGGATTAACGGTTGTTCCCACGTGTATTTCTTGGGAATATCGCAATGTATCGCGATTTTATTTAAATCAATTTCATTTGTAACGGCCAGAGCTCTGAAAGTAATATCTTTCATGTTCACCACTCATCTGCTATAAAAAGTTATGCTACCTAGTCTTGACAGAATAAGATGGCTTCAATCCTATAAGAAACCTATAATTTTTTTTTCAACTTCTGGGGACTGGTTCTTTCCCTACCTTTTCTCTTGGCAATAGGTATTTAAAGGCCAACCTTAGAAGCGGCGGAACCGCGAAGAAAATGAACCAGGTTCGAAATATTTGATAGCAGGTGACGATCGCAATGTCCGCATTAACTTCTTTGGCCATGATCCCCATCTGATCCATACCCCCTGGCGCCATAGCCAAGAAAGCAGTCGCCGCAGATACGCCATGCATATTGGAGAGCATCAGACTTAAACCTAACGAGCCCAAGATGAGCACGAAGCCGCTAATGATCGCGAGGCCAATGATTCGAACTTTGTGCGTTAGACTCTCCGGTCGAAGTAGTAAACCAACGTATGTGCCTATCAAAAGTTGTGAAACGTCAAGCAGACCTGATGGCAATGCTGGACCTGACACGCCGGAAAGATGAAGAACGGCTGTGGCAATCATAGGCCCTAGCAAAAAAGCTGATGGGAAACGGATCTTTTTAGCCAGTACAGCACATAACACACAGACAATAGCGAACAAGAAAATATT
>NZ_JBFTQB010001378.1:0-1022 GCF_056398785.1 Paenibacillus sp. 01T422
GTTCGATGGAGACGGACGTTCCATTACCAGGGAAAGGCGTCTAACGCGTATAAATTATCAATGGATTTCGTTCAAATGCTTGTCTGTATTCTGGAAACCGGATATCAAGCGAGCGGTGGATTCTATTCTTAGTCCTTCCTGATTTAACCACCCAGTGCTCTCTGTTTGTAACCATAACCCGTATGCGACGGAATGCTTCATCCTTTGGAGAGAAGGGTGAGAACCCACGGCTCACCGCATCAGCGATGACCAGAGCATCCTTTGGGTCGTTCTTGGAAGGTGAGTTATCTCTATTCTCTTTATTGCGTTTGGTTGTCATTGGATTGACAAGAGCCACATCAATTCCTTGATCCACCAACCAGTTGGCAATATTGAACCAGTAGTGGCCGGTGCTCTCCATTCCCACAACGAAGTCATTCATGCCGTGCATCTTCTGTAATTTTCGAATGCTGTGTTCTAAATGCTCATAGCCGGCTAGATCATTGGAAAATAGAATAGGGCGCTTGGTGAGGACAATACCTCGAAAATTAATGGCTTGTGCAGCGTGCTTCTCCTTGGCAATGTCAATGCCTATAACCAGAGTAGTAGTGGAGATTCGTTCTACACGTTGATTTTGAGACTTAATTGGATTAGACTTCATGATAACGCCTCCTAAGGTGAGTTCTGAGGGCTGCAACCCAGTACATACTCATCGTAGCGAGGCGTTCTTTTTTCTGCAAATTCAATCTACTAACACCTACAGGAATGTTAACGGGCAGCATAGCTCAACGCTCATTTGTGGTAAAATGAGATCGTTGGCTTATTCTCATTTATAGGGGTGAAGAGCATGGATTCCGTTGTGGTTAATTTAAAAATTGATGATGACACTCCCGAGTTTACAAACAAAGATAACGTAGGACAGGTTGAAATATTAAAAAATAACCGAGTGATGATCACTTTAAGTAGAAATGGATTAATAGGTTTTGCACAGGAATTACTAAGACTGGCTCATAATGATTTTACAGATGGCAATCATATACATG
>NZ_JBFTQB010001379.1:0-1317 GCF_056398785.1 Paenibacillus sp. 01T422
GAGATAGACTAGTCGGATTTGTAGCTGGCGGAACGATTATGTTTAAGAAAAAGGTATTCAATCGTGTGAAATTTGCCAATATATCATTAGGTGAAGATGCACGGTTTTTAAAAAAATGTAGAGCTAGAGGATTTAAAATTTATTCTACAGATAAATTCAATTATGTTTATGTTCGAAGAAAAAATCCAAAGAGTCATACTATGAAAGTGCAAGATCGTTATTGGCTTAAAAATAGCAGACTGGTCAAATATACTCTGAACTTTAAGGGCCTTGTAAGTAAATAACTAATATGGGCTGATATCATTTTTATTGTGGTCTGGATATGCAGTTATTTGTTAGATGCGTTGATTGAATTTTTGGGAGAGACAAATGAAATGCAGCCGTTGGATATTCCAGCAGTAATTATATATCCTTCGGGTGTGTTTTTTAGAAATCTAAGGAGTAGGGGGTCAACAAATATCGATTACTCTTGATCAATTGGATGCTGGATTTGATCTTGATACAGATCAAAAAATAGATTACCTTTCGTTCCCCTGATAGCGTAACAGACTTCTTCTGCCGTAACTCCCCGTTGTTGTAGCTTTTCCGATAGCCATTCTTTCGACAACCCAATTTGCTGTAAATTATTTGACATAAAGTATCCAGCGTAAATTGAATCTTCCTTAAGTTCTGTTCCATGATTTTCCCGTTTTCGATGACTACAGTCGGCTTTCCGGCAAACCATTTCCTGATTTTGCGATTCTTCAAGGAAATCAAAGAAATGAGATAGGCAATTCCACTGAAAATAAATAAAGATGCAACAAGATTCCAGGTTTTCAAATGAGTATTAAATGCTAAATTACCGATGATAGCGCCTAGCGTAATAGAAGCGACGAAATCATTGTAAGTCATTCGCGCTATCGTATGTTTTCCGAGAACTCGAGTTATCAACATAATTAGAATGAAAGCAAGCACCGTTCTGAGAAATGTTTCCAATAACATATCAACTGTCCTCCATACTCAAATAATTCCTTTACTATTTTTCGTTATTTTTCGAAAAAAAATACAATTGAATAAGGGATAAAATAAAAAGTTGCGTGATGACTATCGGCATTTTAAATAAGCTATCCTCAAAAAGTCATGAAATGACAATGGGATAGCCTCTTATTGTTGTATTAACTAGTAAGGGTTATCAAAGCTTCTAGAGCTGATTTACAAGCTTCAGGATCTTGATGTACGGCTCGTACTTGCCTCAAGACCTTATCAATGGCACTGTCAACTTCGGTCCACTTTTTCTTGTTCATAGGTTTGAGTTTGGCCTCTGAAGTATCCCATGTA
>NZ_JBFTQB010001380.1:0-1016 GCF_056398785.1 Paenibacillus sp. 01T422
CCTGGTAGGCTATTGAATAATGCGTTTGCCTGTTTGTTGGATGCAGATATCGGTTTTAGAGTGGTATATCAGAAAAATACGTCTAGTATTAGCGGTGTAGTGTTGCTGCGGCGCAATCGTTAAGTTCATAGCTGAATTAAAACCACCGCAAGGTGGTTTTTTGCTATTCAGAAACGACTCACTCTCGTGGACATGCAGTGTATGTAATGGTAAAATTTAACCATTCTTGCCGTGGGGGTTAAATTCCAATGAAAATAGCTTTTATTTCAGATGTACATGGAAATGCAGTTGCTCTTGAAGCGGTTTTAAACGATATCAAGGAAAATAAAATAGACAAAATTTATGTATTAGGCGATCTTTGTTACCGTGGACCCGAACCTAAACGTTCTCTAGAATTAATTCGATCTTTGAATACTGAAGTTATTAAAGGCAATGCAGACGAGTGGGTGATCCGCGGCGTTCGTGAGGGAGAAGTTCCGCAAAAAGTGATCGAATTAATGAACATTGAACGTGATTGGACCTTTTCCAAGCTTGAACCATCGGATATTGCGTATCTAGAAACACTCCCGACAGAAATTAATTGCGAAGTCAATGGAATTCGTATAAACGCCTTCCATGCAACACCGGATAATTTATTTGAAATCGTTCTTCCAAACATGGATGACGCTGCGTTACAGAACCGCTTGATGAGCTCGCAAGATGCGCAGATATATGTATACGCGCACATCCATAAGGCCTATATAAGACACTTGAATGGTAAAGTACTTATGAATGTTGGAAGCGTTGGGCTTCCGTTTGATGGGGTCACTAAAGCCTCTTATGGTCTTATTGAAATTGAAGAAGGTAAATTAAAAACATCGATACAACGTGTTGATTTTGACGCGGAGAGAGTAATCGATCTTTATAGGGATGTAGATTATCCTAATGCAAAAATGATGTCAGAGATTATTCGAAACGCCAGAGTTTGAGCGGTCAAGAGTTATTTCTAGGACGACGATTGGGGATACGTACATAAG
>NZ_JBFTQB010001381.1:0-1016 GCF_056398785.1 Paenibacillus sp. 01T422
GCTCATGGACGGTCTTTTTCGAGAGGCTTTAGAGGAAGGTGGGTTCACTTATGCTAAAGAAATAGAAGCAATTCGAATTGCCAATGAAAAAGGTTTATTTACCGTGGCATTTGTCTTTAATGAAGACCAAGCAGCGCGTATGTTAGAAGCCAAAAGATCATTCAGGAAAACTACGATGATGTTCTCCAGCTGGCTCACTCCATCCGGGAGGGCACCGTTTCATCATCACTCATTATGGGGAAATCTGTTCCTATGCAAGACTAAATAGCTTGGCTACCGCGCTGCGGGAAATGGGGCGTATCGAGAAAACGATCTTCATCCTGGATTACCTTTCAAGCGAGGCATTGCGGCGAAAAATCCATATACGTCTCTCAGTTCATTACGACCACGGAAGCTGAATGCCCGGACTATTGGGCTTAGAGTAAGAAGAAACGCTAAGTCGGTCACATCCGAAGGCTTAGCGTATATTTTCGTTAAAATGTTGGCGGACCCCTAATACAGCAAAGGAGCCCAGGCAGAGTTCGTCCTTTGGGGCAATCTGCCTTACGTGTTTAGCGTACGAAACTCGCTTTCTCCGATCGTAGCAAGTGGACATGGAAAGCCCAGTGATGCGCAGAACCAGCACGAATAATCTGAAGTATTCAAACAGAGATAGTGCCATAAAGCAGGTACACATTTAATACGGCGATAATGACAGCGATCACCCAAGACATCCTGGACAGCCATTTAGGAGCAACAAATTCGCCCATTTTCCTTTTGTCGGATGTGAACATCACCAGTGGTATGACAGCAAATGACAACTGCAGGGAAAGAATAACTTGACTTAGAATTAAGAGATCCCCGGTTCCTTTTTCACCGTATATCCCAATCACGATAACTGCCGGCACTATGGCGATCAATCGAGTAATCAATCTCCTTATCCATGGTTTCAATCGGATGTTCAAGAAGCCTTCCATAACGATTTGACCAGCCAAAGTTCCTGTTAAGGTAGAGTTTTGCCCTGAGGCCAGTAAGGC
>NZ_JBFTQB010001382.1:0-1009 GCF_056398785.1 Paenibacillus sp. 01T422
CCCTACACTCCGTGAAGCGCTCAAGATGCTTCAGCGGGAGAAGGTGCTCATTAGTAAAAACGGCGTAGGGACTTATGTCAACAACCGTCCGGACTTCATTATCAACCCGCTGAGCAGGCTGCAAAGTGTGGGTCAAATGATTAAAAATGAGGGGTATATCGAAAGTGAATTAGACATTAAGATCTATACACGAGAGCCAGAGGAAGATTGGAGAAAGCAATTACAAATCGATCATGATGAAAAAGTTGTCATTTTGGAGCGTTCGCGAACAGCAAACGGCAAGAAAGTGGCATTTTATTATAATATTTTCCCGCAGAGTTTGGTGGCAGGTCATTTTGAGGGGGAATTCTCAGGAGCCATCTTTGATTTCTTAAAGAGCAAGATGGGCATCAACATTGCCTATGCCATTACCGAAATATGCGCGCTAAGCAGCTCCGAAGAAATGGATCAGAATGCCGTGAACGTGCTGGGCAATGAAATCTTATTATTAAAGCAACTTCATTTCGATGAAGAAGATAGACCTGTCTTCTATTCGCTGGACTATTTGAAAAATAGCGTCTTTAAATTCTTTATCAAACGTGAATAGAAATGAAAATGACGTATATTCCTGTCCATACTTACGACAAGAATATACGTCATTACATGTTCGCTTTCCATGAAGTTACCATAACGATAAAAATACGTTGTATTACTTTTCAAGAAATCCAGTAGAAGGATTCGTAATGAAAAAATCTTCTTGCGGAACATGAAAATATTGAATCCAAACGCCATCTAACAGGTTCTCTCGTTTATCTAGCAAGACATTAATCCCTTTATCTGTCTCTACGATTTCATCATTTTCAGTGGCATTATCCAGGATTACGGCATAATGAGCATGATCGCCATGATTCTGAGTAATCAAGACTCGGACCATCTTCCCCTCCGCCCCCTCCTGACTCAACATATCCTTCAAAACTTTAGCTGCGTTCCGGTTTATTTTGCATTTCATATGGGTGTTTCTCCTCTATTC
>NZ_JBFTQB010001383.1:0-1005 GCF_056398785.1 Paenibacillus sp. 01T422
GCACATTACCGTGCATTAAAAATAACTTTATAAGATGAAGATGAGAAAAAAATGAGAATAAGATTAACGACTACCCGCTTTGCTCGCTTCATTTCTGTTCAACATACGTAGAATCTCTAATAAGATCACATTCAAACTGAACCACGTACCTCCAAATAAATAACCAGCAAGAACATCACTTGGATACTGAACATAGAAGAAGACACGGCTGATCCCAACGAGAAGGCAGAGTACAATAACTAGTAAGGTCGCAATAATACGAACTCTCACATTCCCTTTATGTCTCACTAATAAATACGTTGCAAAACCGCACACCGTCAATGAAATTAACGTTTGCTCACTCGGAAATGTGTATGGAAATTGGTGATCAACGGAAGGCCCCACGCGATGAAATAACGCTCGCAATCCTTCATCCAGCGCTTCACCCCCAACAATAACAAAAGCAAAGCACATCAATTCTAATAAGCGGTCTTTGCCCTTCCAAATAATCAGGATCGTTGTTATTCCAATCAAAGGGATGAATACATAATACGAGCCTAAGAGCGCAAACCAATTCATCCAAGCACTCCAATTGGGATCGAACACTTCGTGAATGATAAAGATAACAATCTCATCAAAAAGCGTGAATTCATTTTCTACAAATTCTTGAATCATGCCAATCACGAGAGCTAGACACGCAGCAAAGACGGTAAAAGCACCTAGCASGACAAACTTCACTTTCYCCATGGAATGGTAATGAAATATTACTTTCTGGAGATTTTTTGTGAGCAGATCAGTGAATTTAACTTTATTTTTCCGAAACCAATACACCATCATTATTACGAAAGCCACGATTATCCCAATGTAAATCAAATACCGGTTAATCGTATGATGATATTGCTCCCATTTTGGGCCTAAGACCTTGCCAAGAGAGATAAAAACAACTACCCAAATGAACGCTCCGAAATAGGAATATCCAGCATAAATCCGAAAGGGAAGACGAGTTACCCCAGCGAAGTACCCTGT
>NZ_JBFTQB010001384.1:0-1002 GCF_056398785.1 Paenibacillus sp. 01T422
TTCCATATTTTCAACTCATCCAGCGTGACAGTCGCTCCCCCGTAGCCTTTATTGCCGTCTGCTCCCAGAATGATGTGATAAGAAGTATCCAGGCTGGATGTGCCCAGTGTGGAATTGTCACTTGTTGCTTGCTTGATACCGTCAACATACGTTGATGATGTATGATTAGTCCTGTCTACCGATATCGTAAAGTAATGCCAGTCTTGTCCTATGCTGGAAGCTGAATAATCGATACGATTTCCGGCCCCATTTGCCATATTGAGGGTCATGTTGTTTGCAAACGCAGGGCCGATGTACCAGCCTAGATTACCGCCCGAATACCAGTTTTTGTTGGATAGGACCGTCTGATCTGCAGTCAAATCGCCCTTATGCCAGAATGAAATTGTGAAGTTTCCACTTCCGAACTTCAAGTCGGATCTGTCACCTAAATCGACATAATGGGAGTTACCAGCTGCAATACTGATAGCTTGTCCGGATCTACCAGAGACGTAGGTGACATTACCGCTCTTGGTCGCCAACCCAGTTGCGCCAGCAGCATCCTCATTCAGATTACTCTCGAACTTCATATCCGACACAAGCTGATTCCACATCGTTGTCTGGTCAATCGGTTCCAATTCCGGTGCTTGGTTTTGGCTGCGAAATGGAATCTGCAGCGGATTGCTTAGGTTGCCATAAGCATCCACTGCCGTTACGGAGATAACGTAAGACTTCGCCAGATCCAGTCCAGACATTGGAATATTCATCCTATTCGGAATCGGTGAGACGAAATAGTCAGACAAAACATTATACGTTCTCACTACTTGAGCCGTTCTCTGATCATACAATTTGATATCGTAATGATGCATAGACTGATCGTCCTTGGCTTGCTTGAACGAGAGAACAGGCACATTATTCGTTCCAGGCAACACTTTCAAATCAGGATTTGCCGGGAATTGAGGCGCCGTTTTGTTGCGATTGCTTGTCGTATAAGTAAAATTACGTTTAATTTCTTCATTGGTATTC
>NZ_JBFTQB010001385.1:0-1001 GCF_056398785.1 Paenibacillus sp. 01T422
CTCCAAGAGAGAATCAATTTTCTTTTTAATAGTTATAACGTCCCTCGAACTGAAAGTAACTAAAGGGGTTGTCCACTTGTCAGACTGAATATCTATATCGACCAATTCAACTAACATAATCCTAAATTGACCATTAGGATTAAAAGATGGATACCATCCAAGGTCTAAAATTCTTTTTCGATGTTGGTTTGACATTTGCAGAATATCTTCGTCTAGTTCCAAAGCGTATTCATAGTTATGATCCATAAAATCATTAGGAGAGGTTTCAAGAAAATTGTTATATGAAACCATCCAGCCTGATGGTACTCTCAAGGGAACTAATCTTGGTTTCAATGCATACTCCCCCCTTATTAATTCCATGTTTTATCTAGAGCATATTTAAGCGTACTTCTAAATATTTACCAATCTCATCAACACATGCGTCACCAGCATTATCGTGTGCCATTATAAAACAACCACTCCAAATATCCCATCCTATAGTTATCTTAACCCCGTCTTTTACAAAGTCCATGAAAACTTGTTCAAGCCCAACATTTCGATTGGTAGGTGTAAACTGAAACATCTGAATAACAACCGCAGCTAATTTGAAGATGAATGACGTATCAGCATCGTATACTTCATACGAGTAGTAGTTTTTTGAAGTTTTATATAGTTTCCCTTTTAGTTGATTCATCACATCATCTCTTTCGTACTGAATCAATCTCTCTAATCAAACTACCCTTTTCCCGCTAGCGATACCGATTTAATTATATAACAAAAAATCCAGCATTTAACTGCGAATTTATTCAATTAAACAAAAAAAAGCTCCCAAACCCCAGGAGCTTCAATCATTATCTATCCCAAACCATGCACCATCCGATCAACCAAATCAATCGGCAAAATACCGTCAACCCCATCCCCAGTCCTACCCCGAACAATTTCCGTGTGCACACCAAAATACTTCTCCAAATTGGACTCTGTTACAATTTGCTTCGTCGGACCAAGAATATGCTCACCAGTCC
>NZ_JBFTQB010001386.1:0-997 GCF_056398785.1 Paenibacillus sp. 01T422
GTTGAAAGTTGATAGAGATTTAAGGTTAGACTGAACCTAAAAAAAGGGTGGACGTTTTGAGCGTCCACCCTTTTTTACACTACTTAACTACCGCAATTTCGTGGCCGCCTAGCCCCTTTAATTTAATAAAATAGAGCCGAAACTAGCGTATAAAACTCCACATGGAATTTATTATTGTCAGGATTCGACCAGTGGAATAGACTTCTTTTTCGAGAAAGTCTAAACCGTAACCTGCTATCGATGTTTGGTGATAGTACCACAAATAAAGCAAATATTTTTTTTGCCTTTTATTTGTTTCACATTTTCACAGTATATACATCTCATATTTTGACCCCACCTTTTTAAAATTAATATGCTTTATATTTGAACAATCCCAAAAATAATATTCATATCTGGACAAATTGATGCAGATCTTCTGAAACGTTGGGGACAACCGCCAACGGGTCCGTCTTTTGATGAACTGAGTCCCGAAGCCAAGGAGAAAGCCGTTCGCATGAGGGAATTGGTTGAGCAATTCATCTCGGCGGACAAAATTGTAATCGCAAATCCGGTATGGAACTACTTATTTCCTCCTGTGTTGAAGGCATACATTGATGCGATTGCTGTACCAGGCATGACGTTCGAGCGGGCTGTTAACGGTGTTAGGGGATTAGGTGGCTTAGTAGGCACAGCAACCGGTAAGAAGGTTGCTCACATTCAAGCTTCAGGAACTATTTTGTCACACGGAGACTATCAAGAATTGAATTTTAGCGACAGCTACTTGAGAGCGGTGATGAAACTCCTTGGCATTGAAAATTTCCAATCCATCTTTGTGGAAGGTGTCGGGCAATATAAAGAACAAGCGCAGGAAATCAAGAACAAAGCCTTGCAGCAAGCAATTGAGCTGGCGGAGAAATTTTAAAGCGTAAGCCAAGTATGGGAATGAAAATTGAATAAAATGAATCCAAAGAAGGGCCATTCCGTAGAGGATGGCCCTTAGATTGAGCAGATAAAGGAC
>NZ_JBFTQB010001387.1:0-996 GCF_056398785.1 Paenibacillus sp. 01T422
AATAATACGATTCGCTGGAACGTTGGACACATGATTTATTGGATGGATGCTTACATGAAGATGGGTTTCTCGATGGATTCTGCGATTCCAGAAAGCTACGCTTCGTTCTTCAATTCAGGAACATCACCGGCAAGCTGGACTAATATACCACCGTCGAAAGAAGAACTTATTAGGCAGCTATCTGCGCAGCTTAACCAAATTAGCGAGTTATCCCCTGAGAGTCTGGAAGTGCCGTTCGCAACGCCTCTGCAATTTGGACCAATCACGTTTCATAAGGTGGGAGAGCTGTTTAACTTCGGAGTCGTCCATGAAGGGATGCATCTTGCAACCTGTGATTGTTTACTAAAGGTGATTCAAGGTGATTCAAAATAAGCTTTAAAAACGTACAATTATGAACAAAATAAGCCGGGGCATGGTTGAGCCATGTTTCGGTTTTTTTTTGATGAAAAATGAGGTTGCACTAGTAAGCGATGTCATGGATACTTATGGTATGAAATTGACCCTTCTAATTACATCAAAAATATCCAAGAGGTGAACAGCTTGTCATACAAATATCCGCCCGTAAGTCCTAAGCTGCCTGTAATGATGCATGGCGCCGATTATAATCCTGATCAATGGCAGCATGATCCTCAGGTACTTGAAGAAGATATTCGTTTAATGAAGCTTGCCAAATGTAATGTAATGGCTATCGGTATTTTTGGCTGGTCTGCTCTTGAACAGGAAGAAGGCGTGTTTACCTTCGATTGGTTGGATCGTGTGCTGAATGCCTTTGCTGAGAATGGCATCTATGCCTGGTTGGCAACGCCTAGCGGGGCAAGACCGGCATGGATGGCGGAGAAATACCCGGAAGTACTGCGTGTTGGCGCTAATCGCGTGCGCAATCTCTTCGGTGCTCGCCATAATCATTGTTACACATCTCCCGTCTATCGCGAGAAAGTAGCGGTGATGAATCATAAATTAGCTGAACGATACTCCCAGCATCCTGCCGTTATAGGC
>NZ_JBFTQB010001388.1:0-994 GCF_056398785.1 Paenibacillus sp. 01T422
ATGTATACTAAGCCGTCAGCGCCAATCCCGAAGAAGCGATTGCACAACCGGATCGCAAGCTGATCCACACCGGCAGGAAGTTCTTGTTCACCAGCTATGACAATAAAATCGTTGCCTAAACCATGCAATTTCGTGAATTCCATTGTAATCAGCACTCCAAATGTGTGTTTTAGCCAATATCATAGCGCAAAAATGATTGAATGCATAGCCCTTTCTCCTGTTTTTAGTTCCGTTAAATAGGAAAGGGCCATCCCAAAGGTCTAAAGACCCTAGGGACAGCCTCACATCTAAATTTATCTGAAACTTGCCTTGGATGACGTATAAGAAGCCGGTCGAGACCCTTTGGTGCGCTTCGGTGAGAGTACGCTGCCGAGACCCATGAGGAAGGTCGGGATGCCTGCGGCAATCAGAACAAGAATCCAATCCTTCCAGCCCAGAGGAACGGTTTTGAAAATCGGTTGAAGTGTATCCACATACATAACGGCGAGCATCAGGATAAGAGAGGATAATACCGCAAGAACAAGGTAACGATTTTGCAACGGATTGCGGTGAAAAATCGAACGAGAACTGCGGCAATCGAATACGTGGATGAGCTGTGCCATTACCAGCGTAGCGAATGCGACGCTTTGCGCTTTCAATAAGGTTGCGGCATCCGAAGGATCAGCCCGCAGCACGAGCCAGAAGGCTGCCAAGGTACAAATACCAATGAGAATTCCGCGGGAGATGATTTTCCAGCCCAGCCGTCTGGCGAAAATGTTCTCTTTCGACGAGCGTGGCTTATGCTGCATCAAGTCCTTCTCGGCTTGGTCAACGCCAAGCGCCATCGCCGGAAGCCCGTCCGTCACCAGATTCACCCACAGAATCTGGATCGGTACCAGCGGCAAAGGCAGACCTGCCATCATCGCGATAAACATCGTCATGATCTCGCCGACATTGGACGCCAGCAAATACCGGATGAATTTGCGGATGTTTTCGTAAATCCCCCGTCCTTCTT
>NZ_JBFTQB010001389.1:0-994 GCF_056398785.1 Paenibacillus sp. 01T422
CTTGCGGTGTATGCAGACATTCTGCGTCGGCGTAAAGCGGGTTAATGACCTCTGGTATTCCTTCTTTGTAAGAATTCATATACCAAATTTATGTAAAAAGGGAGACAACAAAATGAAAAACAAAATGAGCAAAATGGTCATGACAACCGCTGTGTTAACGCTTTCGGTATCGCTTTTGGCTGCTTGCGGATCAAGCTCAACATCCAGTACTACAACGTCATCATCGGCAAAACCAGCGTCTTCAAACAGTTCGAAGCCTTACATTCCTGTCATTTCCAAAGGTTTTCAGCACCAGTTCTGGCAAGCAGTGAAGCAAGGAGCAGAGAAGGCAGCCAAAGAATATGATGTGAACATTACTTTCGAAGGCCCGGAAACCGAAGCACAGGTCGATAAACAAATTGAAATGCTGCAAGCTGCCTTGGATAAAAAACCAACCGCCATCGCTTTCGCAGCGCTGGACAGCAAAGCATCCGTCTCGCTTCTGCAGAAAGCGAAATCGGCGAATATCCCGGTGATCGGTTTCGATTCCGGCGTAGACAGTGACATTCCCGTCACGACAGCTGCAACGGATAACAAGAAAGCCGCAGCGCTCGCCGCTGACAAAATGGCGGAGAAGATTGGCGATGCCGGTGAAGTTGCGCTGGTTGTGCATGACCAAACGAGCCGCACCGGTGTTGATCGAAGAGATGGCTTCGTCGATCAAATGAAAGCGAAGCATCCGAATATCAAAATCGTTGATATTCAATATGGCGGCGGCGACCAATTGAAATCAACCGATTTGGCCAAAGCCATCATACAGGGGCACCCGAATCTGAAAGGTATTTTCGGATCGAACGAAGGCTCGGCGATTGGTGTTGTCAACGCGGTAACGGAGCTCAAAAACGATAAGCTTGTTATTATCGGCTTCGACTCAGGCAAAGCGCAAATTGATGCCATTAAGAGTGGTAAAATGGCTGGAGCCATTACCCAAGATCCGATCGGGATCGGCTATTGG
>NZ_JBFTQB010001390.1:0-991 GCF_056398785.1 Paenibacillus sp. 01T422
GTCCACGTAGGACAACCCGAACCCTTTATGGAAGATCGAAGTCAGCAGATGTATGGAGAAATTAGTGAAAACGAATGTGTAACTTCTGATCATCCACTTCCGATGTTGGTCCACTCTCTTTTTTCTGATTGTCACAATCGCCATGACGATCATGAATACCCATATAATATTCAGCAAATTAAAAGCCATGCTGCTAATCTTCCCGCCCGTCGCATATGGCGCCATGTAGCCAGACGTGAGGTCAACAATCAGGACGGACAAGATGTACAAATAACCGTTCAAGCGATGGAACTTGCGGTGTTTTTTAAAGATCCAAGATGAGAAATTAATCGCACCCGTAATCATCGACAAACAAGCAAATGCGACATGCACGTGCATCACCTTCAGCCAAACAGCGACATTTAAAGCTCTTTTTAGCTCAATTTTACGGCCTAGGAATCCTGTTGCCCGAGCATCGAGAACGAAATTGGTGTAAATAACGTACACAATCAAAATAATTGCAACGACTACCATGAGGAGATAAGCATTTTTTCTATTGAGCATTTCTACGACCTTTCACTATTTAATCCATTCCTTCATTGTAACATTTCTCGCGCATCAACAGAATTGGAGAATGGTTTGAATGACTGACTGCACTTCATCTCTTCGCAAAAAAAAGACCCCCAGCAGCAAGCTGGAAGTCTACGTTGTAACCCTTATGGAAGCACATTGCCTGCTGCACGGAAAATCTCATACCATTCCTGACGTGTCAAGTGAACATCCGTTGCTTTACAGCAATCCAATAAGCGATTAATGTTCATCGTGCCCGTAACCGGCTGCATCCGCGCTGGATGGCGTAATAACCATGCGATAGCGATTGTGGTATTGCTCACTTCGTATTTTTCCGCGATCTCATCGATTTTCAGATTCAGCTCGGGGAACTTTTCGTTTCCAAGGAATACCCCTTCGAAGAATCCGTATTGGAAAGGCGACCAAGGCTGAACCGTAATAT
>NZ_JBFTQB010001391.1:0-1595 GCF_056398785.1 Paenibacillus sp. 01T422
ATCCACTTCCAGACAACCCAGTCCTTGTTATACGGCCAATTCGGGTGAACCTCTAATAACATGGTAAACGTATTTTTGGGCTTTTCTGTCGCGACTGCTGACTTTGTTGAACCGCTTGCGTCCGATGCTGTTGGTTGGGATTCTGTTCCTGTGCAGCCAACCAACATGGAGGCGCTGATTAAGAGTGTTCCAAGTGTCGTAGTCCATTTCTTCATGCGTTAACCTCTCCTTTTCGTTATACTAGTTTCTTCCTAAGTATTAAAAGGCTGTTGCTCCGTCTAGCTACGATTTGACCGCCCCAATCATTACGCCTTTGACAAAATATTTCTGCAGGAAAGGGTAGGCGAGGAGGATGGGGACCGTGGAAACCATGATCGTTGCGAACTTAAGCGGCTCCTCCAGGACAACATTGGCATCGCCAACTGCAGCAATATCCGCTTGGTTCGTTTGACCGGCTAGGACGATGTTGCGCAAGATGACCTGCAAGGGGAAAAGCTCCTGATCTCGCAAATAGAGCAGCGGTAGCAAGAAATTGTTCCATAATCCCACCGCGTAGAACAAACCAATTGTGGCGAATACCGCTTGCGACAAAGGGACAACGATCCGGAAGAAAACTCCGAAATCGCTTAGTCCGTCCATTTGACCTGATTCCTCTAGTTCTGGCGGAATATTGGAGAAGAATGTACGCATAATGAGCAAATTCCATGTGCTTACAGCTCCTGGAAGCACCATTCCCCAGACGGTGTCGATAACACCAAGCTCTTTGACTACTAGAAATGTGGGGATCATCCCACCGCCGAAGAAGAGAGTGAATATAATAATCATTGTGAATCCACGCCCAAATACCATATCTTTTTTGGCTAGTGCATAAGCACCTAACGATGTGATGACAAGTGAAATCGTAGTCCCCAACACGACGTAAACGATAGTATTCCAGTAAGCGGTGCCAATGCGAGGATCCTTTAAAACGACTTTATACATATCAATATTTACACATAGGTGCTCAGAATATCGGCAGTAGAATATGTTGCGGGGTTGTACAACAGGAACACTTTCTCGAATCCTATTTCTAGTACTCTACCGACATTAAGGATGAACAAGATGATGATTGTCGTGGAAATTCCCGGCAGAGTGACGTTCCACAGTTTCCTCCAGCGGCTGGCGCCGTCTATATCAGCGGCCTCATAGAGCGAAGGGTCAATGGAAGAAAGTGCAGCCAAATAAATGATTGCTTCCCAACCAATATGCTGCCATACTTCAGAACCGACATAAATGGATCGGAATAACTCAGGTTTAATCATAAAATGGATCGGTTCAAAGCCAATGGATTGAATCATTCGATTAACAAAACCTTGAGAAGGAGAGAGGAACAAAACGACCATTCCCGCAACAACGACATTAGAGATAAAGTGCGGTAAATAACTGACCGTTTGCACAAAGCGTTTGAATACCAAATTCTTGACTTCATTAAGAAGCAGAGCCAAAATAATAGGAGCAGGGAATCCGAAGATAAGCTTGTTAATGCCGAGTAAAAACGTATTCCGTAGTATGATCCAGAAATCCGGACTATTAAAAAACATCTTATAGTACTTAAG
>NZ_JBFTQB010001392.1:0-988 GCF_056398785.1 Paenibacillus sp. 01T422
GTACATGGACAGTGCGGAAACCCATCTGAAAGAGGTCAATTTGAAATTTATTCCGTATTATGCGTGGGCCAACAGGGGCCGCGGCGAAATGTCCGTGTGGGTAAAAGAGAAGTGATTGCGGGCTAATCCGTCTGTTTTCCTGTGCAGCTCCCAACATGTTATAATGAACCCGATTAACAGCAGGAGATGAGGGTCTGATGGGGTTCATGAAAATTTATCTAGCCTATTTGAAAAATAACTTGTTCATGAGACTGCTGCTCCTGTTTTCACTGATTACGATTATTACGATTATTTCCTTTTCCTTTTTCATGTATCACTCGATGTCGCAAGCCGCGATCAACCGTGAGCTGGATTTACAAAAGAAGGCCATGATGAACGTTAATAATTATTTGGGGCAGAAATATGACTCGGCGCAGTCCATTCTATTCGGGTTATATCGGGATAGTTCGCTGGCCGCGGGTGTGTCCTTCATGCTGCAGCACCCCTTTCAAGAATATGTGCAGCATAGCCTTGAACAGAATAATTTAGGCGGAAACAGCACATGGAATGACGGCTTGGAGTATTTCAATAACCACGTGGAAGATGACGAGGATATTCGCAATTTAATGTTGTACAGCGTGGATCAGCAGGTGTTGTACGTTTTGAGTCACAATCGGCCGATGCGGCTGATATCCACGAACGCGGCGCACTCCTATATCCCGGAGGTGATGGCGCTTGATAGCAAAAGTGTCTCGCTGCCGAATATTTGGGTGCGCGAAGCCGCGGATCAGTGGGATAACCATCTATATGCCATAAGGACGCCGATCAATGATAAGCAAACGTTGAAAAACATCGGTCAGCAGCTCGTGTATTTCAGCTCGGACAGCATTTGGAAAGTGTTATCTGATGAGCAAAAGGATCTGAAAGGGGCCATTCTCGTCCTGTCATCAGAGGGAGGCGTGTTGTTCGACTCCTCGGATCAGTATTATGGCAAGCCTTATCCTAACAT
>NZ_JBFTQB010001393.1:0-986 GCF_056398785.1 Paenibacillus sp. 01T422
CCGCAGCAGCTCTAATTGATGTTGGAGGGCTAGCTCCACTTTACCTATTGGGCGATAGCTTGTACTCCTGGCGTTTTATGAAACCATCGACATATACCGCAAAAAAGCTGCACCTTTACGGCCATTAGCCGTTAAGATGCAGCTTTTATTCATTGAGGCCTCATTTAATGATCAAGACCGGACAGTTCGCATGTTTGATCACACCGTGACTTACACTCCCGAGGAGGATTTCCGACATGAGGCCAACACCCCGGCACCCCATCACGATCAAATCGTGGCCATCTGTCTCTGCCTGATGGCAGATGGTCGTTGCTGGATCCCCGGTCAACGTCACACTTTTGAAAACTAATCTGCTCCCCATCAATTTCGCCGAAGCAGGTTCAACGATCTTTCGGCCTTCTTCGGCCAACGTATCGCTAAGCGGAACGCTTATCGGTGGATCATTTAAGATGATCTGAGGACTCACATGAATAATAGTTATACGAGCATTCGGATATCCATGCTTGGAAAGCTTGATCGCATGATCCAACGCCCGGTCCGATTGTTGAGAACCATCGATAGGAACAAGAATGTGGTTATACATAAGTTTATCCTCCTTTAATCATCAAGCTCTAACCTATGCATACTTACCCTAATCCGTGGGCTTTCAAACTTATCAACGCGATCTGTGCGCTAAAGGAGAGCCTATTCACACCCCGTGCTTTTTTTCACACGCATACCTCAGGAAACTTAAGGAAAAGATACTAGCACAACATCCTAGAGCTTGGAGAAAATACCATATGTTCGCTCGTTGGCTGAGCTCCAAAAAACATCCGAGTCTTCCGAAACAAAGCACCATCGTAGAACCGATGGCATCTATGCCTTTATTTGCAACCATTCAAGAAAATACGGATTATGTCAGGCAAGCTCTCGGAAACAGCACAGATATTGTGATTCGAGAGTTTACCTATAACTCAATTACAGAAGGCGTCGCCATTCTATATACC
>NZ_JBFTQB010001394.1:0-1500 GCF_056398785.1 Paenibacillus sp. 01T422
GCGTTGGATGCATCAATATGAGCGTACCTGGTTCCACACTGGATGATAGCCGCTGCAGTATGCGGTCAGCTCCAGGATTTCTCCAATCAATCGTATCAAAAGTCCATAATACCGTTTTAAGTTTAAACTCGGCAGCAACTTGAACCGTCTCTTGGTTAAAATAACCCGAAGGAGGCGCAAATAGCGTGTTGTTCACACCCAATTGCTGCTTAAGCAGTTGTTCGGTTTTGGAGATTTCCTCCACGGCCTTACTTCGGCTGACGTTTCTCATATCCTTATGTGAGTAAGCATGATTAGACAATTCATGACCTGCACTCTGGATTGTTTTCGCCATCTCAACATTCTTATTCAACCACGAGCCATCGAAAAAAAATGTGGCGTGCACGTTCTCTTTGCGAAGTGTCTCAAGAATGCTCGGCAAATACTCATTGCCCCATGCCACATTGATCATGAAGGATACCATGGGCTTTTTGGGATTGCCTTTATAGATTGGGTTTGGTCCCAGATCATCTAACTGGATACTAGGAGAAACTTCTTTCATGACATAGTTAATTTTACCAGGCGTCAACTTGTGTTCAGCAAGTTTTAGTGTTTCCGGAATATCGACCTCAAGCCCGTTATAGCCAGGAATTGCTTTCCATACAGAGTCTATTTTCGCATCGATTGGGGCAATTTTACGCTTTTCCGCTYCTTGTTTAATTGTATCTTCTTGTAGCGCATAGACTGATCCCCCTTCTCCTCATGTCCTGAGTGTATGCAGAAAGGGACTAGAGTAGAACCGGGCATGTCCATGTCTAACTGAATAGCAAAAAAGAGACAGATTGATCTGACTCTTTATCCATAACTCAACTTATGAAAAAGGGACTTCACAAGTCACTCGGCTTAGGTTTGAGCCGGGACCTGCGAAGTTAATGTAGCTTTGCGAGAAAGATTTACTCTTCCTTGTTGGTCAATTTCAGTAACTTTCACTGTGATTTGATCGCCAACGTTAACGACATCTTCCACTTTTGCTACACGTTCTGTGGAGATTTGAGAAATATGAACCAGACCTTCTTTACCTGGCAAAATTTCAACGAAAGCTCCGAATTTCTCTACGCGTTTTACAGTACCAAGATACGTTTCACCGACGATAACCTCACGTACAATACCTTCAATAATGGAACGTGCTTTCTCGTTCATTGCTTGATTAGAGGAAGCAATGAAAACACGGCCGTCTTGTTCAATATCGATTTTAACGCCAGTTTCTTCGATAATTTTGTTAATGATCTTACCGCCAGCTCCGATTACATCACGGATTTTGTCCGGGTTGATGTTCATAGTCAAAATTTTCGGTGCGTATTCGGAAAGATTTTTCTTCGGCTCCGAAATACGTGATACCATTTTGCCTAAAATGTGCAAACGGCCTTCTTTGGCTTGCTGCAAAGATTGCTGAAGGATGCTGCGATCGATACCATCGATTTTGATATCCATTTGAAGCGCTGTAATACCTTCTGCTGTACC
>NZ_JBFTQB010001395.1:0-982 GCF_056398785.1 Paenibacillus sp. 01T422
TCGTTCCACCTTGTCTACCGCTCTCATATGCCATCCGTAAACATGGGTACCTTGTATAATCCATCTCGCGGAAATGCAGTTTACCAATCGCAGCCAGATCTAACCGCTTTGTTGGTGTCACGAATCTGTCAGGATACGTTAAGGCATACTGAATCGGCACGCGCATGTCCGGGTTGCCCAGCTGGGCAATGATACTGTTGTCAACAAATTCAACATAGGAATGAATGACACTTTCCGGATGAATCAGAACATCAATTTGATCGTAAGAAAGGCCGAATAACCAGTGCGCCTCAATGACTTCAAATCCTTTATTCACCATTGTGGCTGAATCGATTGTAATTTTGGCTCCCATCGACCAATTCGGATGCTGCAAGGCTTGTTCAACTGTAACACCCTCTAAATCAGCGCGAGTACGATCGCGAAAGGAGCCACCGGATGCTGTGATCGTAATTTTGGAAATTTGCGATCTGTTCTCACCGTTTAAACATTGATAAATCGCTGAATGCTCACTATCAATAGGCAGTACAGCGACACCTTTTTTACGTACAGCTTCCGTTACGATGTGTCCTGCACTTACCAAAGTTTCCTTGTTCGCAAGTCCGATGTGTTTACCAGCATCTATGGCAGCAAGTGTAGGTTTTAGTCCCTGACTTCCAACCAGTGCAGTGACAACAAGATCAGCGTCCGTCGCGGCAGCTACTTCAATAAGTCCTTCTTCACCATAAACAACCTTCGTCCCTGCCGACACGTTCATCAGAACCTGATCCGCCAACTCCTTCGTTGCAACGGAGACAAGTTTTGGCTTAAACTGGTTAACTTGCTCAATCAATAACTTCGTATTATATCCACCAGATATAGCTTCAACTTGAAATTTCTCTGGGGCATGTTGAACGATGTCTAAGGTTTGTGTACCGATAGACCCCGTTGATCCTAAAATGGCAATTCGTTTCATAACTAAGCACCTCGCCCATGACAACTACAT
>NZ_JBFTQB010001396.1:0-982 GCF_056398785.1 Paenibacillus sp. 01T422
ACGAAATAGTGGAAGAAACTCCTGCTAAATCGTCGATTGCTACCCGGAAGCACGAAAATCGCTCCAAATAACAGGAAAAATTACATTTATTTGGAAAATAGTGGTTCAGACGTGGACATTAGCAGGAGTATTCGGCGTTATTTACAATCCTCCGACTAGGCGACTCCACTTCCCACAAAAAAGCCTTAGTGGAATTCCCACTAAGGCTCTATGTAACTCTCCCGCTCACAGCCGCATCAACGCCCGGCGTTCTGCCTGCGGCCTGCAAACGGAGCAAACCCCAACGACTCGGCCGTCCTCGTCCGAGTAGAACGCCAGCTTTTTTTGCTTCTTCCGACAGAAGGAACAAGCCTGCGTATTCGTGGGAGTCTTCTTTTTGGATTGATACGACGACATTTGAATGACCTTGGATGTCTCGACCTTATCCCTGACTTTTTGCGTCATTTTGACGACGCCATAGACGATAAGTGCGAGCACGGGAACTAGAACAATTACATAGAGCATAGCTCAGCCTCCCTACTTATAATGCAAACCTTTTCAGACCACCTGAACTTCCATAGTCGTTACACACTTATCAAGCTTAGCCATAACGTCATGCGCGTGCCATGACCGGTACTGCTTACGAAGCGAAAATATGCCTCATCGCCATAATACATCTTCATACGAGCGACGACATTACGCAGACCGAACAGAGCTTTCTCTTTTTTACGATCCGTAGAAATGCCTTCGACCGCTTGTTTGGACGCTTCCTCCAGTTTACCACAGATATAGGCAAGTCTCTCCCGATTCACGCCAACTCCATTATCACTAACCTCCAACACGAGCATAACTACCCACAAATAGGAGGAAATAACAAGTTCTCCGCCTTCACTCTGTTTCTCCAGCCCCTGCAAAACAGCATTTTCCACTAAAGGCTGCAAAAGGAGCTTCAATACATGATAAGGCTTGCTTTCCTCGAAAATTTCTTACCTCACGCTAAAAT
>NZ_JBFTQB010001397.1:0-977 GCF_056398785.1 Paenibacillus sp. 01T422
CACGGCTAATAATAAAACGCCCATTACAACGGACGTACCCGTCAGTCCAAAGCCAAGATTAACGTTAAGGAAGTCAGCAGCAGTCTCACCAATGGTGGTACATAAGATTTTTATAATCCAGAAATAAATGGTGACTTCTGGTACCTTGCTTAACAAGGTTTTCGTTTTATTTGATTCCATTTTTTTCTCCTTTGAAAGACTTTTTTAGGCACAGACTTACTGTAAATGCTTTACATGAAAAAATGATGAGAATTCGAATTTTCTTGAAGATCTAATGATTTCTCTCATAATATTCTCATTAGGATGAGAGTAAAATGGAAAAATCAATTCTTCAAACCGAGCCTGCGAATTCCCATCTACGGAGGAACATGCTGAGTGGAGAGAGTTTAATGATTATATTTCACCGTCATGACGCTCATAATCGCCGCGGATAGTGGCAAGTATCATTAGATCATCTCTGTGTTCATTGGTTATTAATTGTATCTGTTACATTCGGGAGAAGCACAGATCCTTATCAATAAAATCAGAGACATTAGAGTTATGGGTATCCTTATTGGAATAATCATTTTTTTTCGTGGATAGGTGGAGTGGCCCCAAGCGGGTTTATCGATTGTCTATATGGCGATCATCCTACTATTGTTTTCCTGGTTGATAATTCGCTATTGCAAATCCCGATTGCATAGTTCTTCGTCGATTAGTCAGAAGAAGACGGAGATGATTTATTAGGTGGACGTTTAATAAGAAGGTAGAAGATGTCCAATCCATGTCTAATGCTAGTCCACTAAATGTCCGCAAACAGAGGGTACAGTTTATATCACAAAGAGCTTATTGCTCGAGGTGATATCTTTTTGTTCATATTTTTATCATGAGCAAGAGAAATATACGAGTTTGTTGTTTCCGACAATTCAACAGACAATCGAGAGTGCTGCGCTTGCGGCTTTTTTTGCTTTCAAGTCTACACGGTGGTGGTGCTGATG
>NZ_JBFTQB010001398.1:0-976 GCF_056398785.1 Paenibacillus sp. 01T422
CTAGGAGCTGCCGCTTTCGCCTTATCTTCCAAGCCAAGTCCTTTGATCAGCAGCATAGCGAGCTCTTGGCGAGTTACAGTCGCTGTCGGATTAAACTTGTTGTCAACCACGTCATAGGTGAGATTGGCTTTCTTTAGTGCCTCCATATATGAGCGTGAGGCGTCATTCGTTTGCACATCCGTGAAACTTGATCCCTTCGCCATATTGTCGATGGTCAATCCCAGAATGAGCGTTGCTGTTTTTGCTAGCTGAGCTCGATTAATGCTATCATCCACCCCAAAAGTATCCGCAGATGACTTCTCAATCGCGTCCATTTTCAAGAGAACGTTGATTTTTTTCTTGTCATCTTTCGAAAGACTTTTCAAATCACTGAGTTGGTCAGCCAAATAGGTGTCTATAGTTACGGTTGAAGAAGAAGTTGGTGCTTTCGTTGCCGTTGGTTTAGTTGATGGTTTTGCTGAAGGTTTTGGTGCTGGTGATGTTTTTGTAGCTGGCGCTTGTGGTGCAGCGGCTTCCTCTGCACTGATATAAGGGGCAAAGCAGTAACATAGCAGCATAAATGATAGTAACAGAGCAAGTTCTTTCCTCATTTCGTGCACCTCCCTATAAGATGATACCCCATTATAAAACGCTTACATTATGTGTGAAAAAAACTAGTGCCTCAATGTAATCAGCCCCACTCTCATTCGCTCATTTTCTTGCATGGACTAACTTTATTACAAAACCGAGCCCACAATATGGGGGCTTTTGTGCAATTTTATAGGTTGTTTTATTCATCCTGCCAATTGCCGCTCACTGTTACGGACTCAGAAGCCGCTATTCCGCCTAATTCGACTGAATTTGAGGTGCTATCGGACTGAGGAGGCGCTATTTATGGATTTCATTGCCTTCCTAGGCAATTTCATGGCCGATAGCGGCTCGTGAGTCCGTTAGATGCTAAATCTATCCCAAAAGCAGCGAATAGAGCTGTCTCAGT
>NZ_JBFTQB010001399.1:0-975 GCF_056398785.1 Paenibacillus sp. 01T422
GGGAACTAAACTAACGRGGKAAYGAGAGTAAAATAAACACACAAGGGAATCACWTTAGGTCTCGTTACGTGGTCAGAAGTGCACAATTAAGGAGAGTTAACATGGATGACCRTAAAGATATGTATGAYTGCCCTCTGTTAAATCGTTCACTTTGGATGGGAGATTGCTACGATATCAACGCTGTGGTTGAAAGAATGGTAAAACCGTCAATTCTTCAGTCTTTAGAATCTGAACTTGGTTTTCAAGTTGAAATATCGAAAGCAGCAAGGGTATGTCTTAACTGCTGTCATTATAACTTCAAGAGCTGAGTTTTTCCGTCGATAATAGTTGTTGCGTTGAGCTAACGCAGAAGGATAGCACGGCGGTGAAAATAATACAATCACTACTCGCGGACTGTGTCATACTTTGTTAGTTGATAATAATAAACTATTTGTGGACACTAGCGTTGCATTAAATCGAACATGAAAAAAATAATGAATAAATTACCATTTTTGTAAAAATATAATTAATTTCCATGGATAAAACGTAAAAAAACTCCTAGTGTGAAGTGTAGGCAGGTCACTACCCGATCACTTCTCACAAAGGAGCCAGCCCCTTGAGTGTATCGGAAAATCAGGTCATACGTCAATGCTTATCTTTACTACCCTTGCAGGATTTTGTTTTACCCATTCTAGACTACCGCAAACACAAACTATCTACAGCGAACATCCTAAAGATTTTCATCACAGCTCAACTGCTAAATTGGCATTCGTTAGATTTTATCGAAAAGATTATTCGCTCGAGTCCCGAGTTACAGAAAGAGTTTAATCTACCGTCTATTAGTAAGTCTCAGCTCAGTCGGCGGATGAATGAAGTTCCCGTAGAACTTCCACAAGCCCTTTTTCATGCGGTTGTTGAAAAGATTCAGATGCAGCATAGTAAACAGAATGTATCTTCTAACACGAACTTTTGGCGCTTGTGGACTCAACCAATATT
>NZ_JBFTQB010001400.1:0-972 GCF_056398785.1 Paenibacillus sp. 01T422
GGGTCGCGGGTCGCCGAGGTACTTGGCCGTATGGGCCTGAAACGAGTAAGCGCTTGGGGTAGCTATACTGCCCAAGGTGAAGAACATCGGAAAGCCGTATGCGGGAAAACCGCTCGTACGGTTTGATGAGGGGGGACTGGGAAACCAGTCCCCTACTCTACAACCGCTTTTTTCATCAAGGCGGTTTTCTTTAACGGATAACGTTACTTTAGTAAACTAAAAATGAGGCTGCCTCCGCGAAAACGAGTGGCAGCCTCATTAAGCTATCGGGCAGGTTAGCGCAACCAATTCTAAATAAATCCGTCTAATTTTATACAGGAAATGGAATTAGGGGGAGAAAAATGCGACTTACTATAACTACACTTTTTGTACTTATAATTTCATTTAATTTCTTGATCTGTATTGTCTCCGCTGACTGGGCATATATGTTTGTTGTGAACGAAAGGCAAATATTCGTTATTTCAGAAGAACATTTAGATCTAGAACAAATTGGTTTGAAAATAGGTGAAGTGACAAAATTTTCAGACATGGAAGGTACTTACTCTGGAAACTTTTCCAATCGATATCCTGAGGGAACTGAATACTACGAAATAACTGGGGTAGCAATTAATCAAGCAATTGCCATTAAAGATGATCATGGCGTATATATCAAAGCAACTTTTGGCGGTAAATATGTAGGGAACAGGTATGAGGGGAGAGACTATTTACCTTATGTTTTTGGGGTCATCATTGTGTTAATTACTGGTTATTTAATAAAAAAGAAAATTTCCAGGAACTAGTAGTTACATTAAAACACTTATCGTAAACAAATGCCCGAAGGACCCATTACGCTCCCTCGGTATAATCTGATATCCTCACGCAAGCTCGTCTATTCGCAGGATTTTATCCTTTAGATTTTAATGATGAACGAAAGATAGCGAGATATATTAGGACGTGTCGTTAAAAAGGCGTGCGGGAACAGAGGTGGAGTTG
>NZ_JBFTQB010001401.1:0-968 GCF_056398785.1 Paenibacillus sp. 01T422
AATCTACTACGATTGATTTATCTTTTCTTGTTGCGCTGGGGATTACCCTCGTTTACCCTGCCTGAAAATTTTAAAAGTTCCTTTGTACGCACAAAAATGGTTATCATCTTAAGAAACTAATGGTGCATCCTAAAACTAAAGTTATTCTAATAGTTTTAATTTGCGTCAAAACCTTTGTTTATAGTTATCAGAATTATGATATGATAACGGTATAATTTGGAAGTAATTGTCGCATTTAAACAAACGGAGGAGAATTTACTATGGAACAATCTTTATTGACTTCATATTATGACACAACTCAACAACTAAGTTTATTAAAGCATGTTCTGTCAGAAGATAAGAGGCCAATTGCATTTATCGTTGCCGCTGGTTGTCCTGTTTCCATTCGATATAATGAAGGGCCATTAATTCCTGATGTAGCAGGATTAACTAGAAAAATTACTGAATCATTTGGTGGAAATCCTGACTCCTTATTAGTGAAAATAATACAAAACTTAAAAACTACCATATCTAATCCAACAATCGAGGACATTTTAAGTTACATACGGCTTCTTCAGCAAATACCTATGAGTGGAAAAATTCATGATGTGGAAAATTTCGTCATCACTGAGTTAGAGGAATCGATTTGTGAACTAATTGAGGAAGAGGTAAATGTGGATTTGCCAGGCAACGGAACACCCTACCATAAATTGGCTGCATGGATCAATTCGATTAATCGAGAACACCAAGTTGAAATTTTTACAACAAATTATGACTTGCTAATGGAACAGGCTTTGGAAGAGCTAAATGTACCATATTTCGACGGTTTTGTTGGTTCTAAAAAAGCCTTTTTTGATATTAGGACAATAGAAGAAAATAAACTCCCATCAAGATGGACTAAACTATGGAAATTGCATGGTTCAATAAATTGGCAATTAGATAAACAAACTCAAACAATATGGAGGGGCACTCCAAGCAAAGGTTGTTCA
>NZ_JBFTQB010001402.1:0-966 GCF_056398785.1 Paenibacillus sp. 01T422
ATCTAGGAAGAAGAGAATTTTTCTTTTCGGAATTTGCGATTATACTTTATTCATTCTTTATAGGAACATCCACAATATTTGCAATTTGTTCATCAGTAGCGGACAAGTATCTTAAGTAAACGATGTGGTTTATAAAAAGGAGCCCTTAGGGGCTCTTTTACTTCTCTTCAATAAGACTCATTCTATTGACCATCAAATCATTCCCATACTCGACAACTGCAGTAGCCACTATATGAGGTGCAGGACTAACCGCTCCAGGAAGATTAGCGAAGATTTTGTTTTCCTCAATCATAAAATTGACCATGTCTCCAAAAACTACAGTCTCACTCCACGATCCTGCAGCCGACCTTTCGTATTCTTTCTTAATTCGTGCTCCGTCAGCCTCTAATTCACAGTAACTGTTTTATCTCCCTTTGTTACTTTGCTCTTAACATCTCTTTTAATAGCTTCTATAGGATTCTCAACAGCAATCTCTGATAAATCTCCCAATTTTAGCACGTGGATCTCCTGTTGAAGAACTCCCGTACCATGACCTTTGGTAAGTATTATTGCAAGCTCATCTTTGTTGCCGATATAAAAATCTCCAGTTTTAACTGTCGGATAGTAAGTCGGGTTTGACGAGATATTCCATTCGAAATCCTTACTTTGATCCTTCGTTTGAATCGTAATCCCTTTAAATAAATCCCCCTCAGCAGGATTAATGGCAGTTATCACAACCCCATTATCTGTTCTAGCCAATTCAACCTTTTTATCCTTTGATTCCATTGAGATCTGATTTGGCTGTTTTACTACTTCAGGCTTTAAATCATCTGATTTTCCACATCCAGCGACTACTAATGTGAGCCCTAATACACATAAAGTTCTTTTAAACAAGATCAACTCCACTCCTCGAATATATAATCCATTTGATGTACAAGAGTATGTAATTACCCATGGTCTATTCAAGGTTATTGCATTTTTGAAAAT
>NZ_JBFTQB010001403.1:0-960 GCF_056398785.1 Paenibacillus sp. 01T422
TCTTCGAGCAGCACAAATTGCAATTGAAATTATCGCCCTAGAAAAACGATTGAAGTCAACGTAGAGCTACTGAATTGACTAGGGAGGAGGGAGTCCGTACTATGGCGAATGATCAGCGTACAGAACTAGAGACAGAGTTGACCTTGGACCAGGTGAAAGACCAGCTTATCGAGCAAGGGAAAAAGCGGTCCTCACTAACTTACAAGGATATTATGGAAAAATTAGCTCCCTTCGATCAGGATCCTGAGCAAATCGATGAGTTTTTTGAGCAGCTATCGGAGCAAGGGATCGATGTAGGGAATGAATCGGATGACGATTCCATGAATCCTGAAGAGAATGATCGCGATGAATTTAACTTCGATGATGATCTGGCATTGCCGCCAGGGATTAAGATTAATGATCCAGTTCGGATGTATTTGAAAGAAATTGGTCGTGTGCCTCTTCTTTCTGCGGAAGATGAAGTGGGTTTAGCCAAGCGGATTGAGAACGGGGACGAAGAGGCGAAGCGGCGCCTGGCTGAAGCGAACCTAAGACTCGTTGTAAGTATCGCCAAAAGATATGTAGGCCGTGGCATGTTGTTCTTGGACTTGATCCAAGAAGGGAATATGGGACTTATTAAAGCAGTTGAGAAGTTTGACCACACGAAAGGTTACAAGTTCTCTACGTATGCAACTTGGTGGATTCGTCAAGCCATTACACGCGCAATTGCAGACCAAGCGAGAACGATTCGTATTCCTGTACATATGGTCGAAACCATCAACAAATTGATTCGTGTTTCCCGTCAATTGCTGCAAGAGCTTGGGCGCGAACCTACTCCTGAAGAAATTGCAAAAGAGATGGACCTGAGTACGGATAAAGTACGTGAAATCATGAAGATCGCACAAGAGCCTGTATCATTGGAAACACCAATTGGTGAAGAAGATGACTCGCATTTGGGAGATTTCATTGAAGACCAAGAAG
>NZ_JBFTQB010001404.1:0-960 GCF_056398785.1 Paenibacillus sp. 01T422
GTACAAGCCGATTGACTGCCTGTCAGTAATCCTCCCGCAAAATTCGTCTCCGTCGGCGGGCCGTAGAATTTGCACATGCGCACATCGGCGGCTTTGAGTGCCGCATCCAAGCTGTAGATGGCTTCTAACGGAGGGGCGATTAAATAAGCAAGCGGTTCTCCCTCTTGGATGCCCGCTTCTTTGGAGAGGTACGAACCCGTGCGGGAAATGACATGCGCATAATACGCATGCGTGGCGTCGGCATCCAGCGCGTAGAAGCAGGCGCCGGTCTGCATCACTTCGATAGCGGCATCCAGCCCGCTACGCACTTCGTCCGGCGAGGCGCCGCCGATGATGCCGATAAATTCACCGGACAGCGGCCCCGACGCATGTCCTGATCCGGCATAGAACGAGCGGGCATACACCACCTCTACCGCTGCGTTCTTCGTCGCTTCATCGATTGCGGTGTAACCTACATCGTCGATGGTTGAAGTGAGTAAGCCGAGGCTGCGGATGCCCGGCTTCAGCTCTAGCTGCTGCGCGAGCCCGGCGTCGACGTTCGGGATGATCCGGACGGCGAGCGGTACGGCGCGTATCGGTTGTGCGTTTATGTGAGGGGCCACTCCTTTCACCTCTTCGCTTGGATGCATGAAAGCAAAAAGGTGCCCCGGTTCGGAGAACGCTCGACGTTCTTGGACCTGAGGCACCTTTGCCTGTTTTATGCTTTTGTTAATGGATATGCGTTGAGGGGTGGGGATATGCTTAACTCATTCAATTTCATCCTCATAATTAGCAGCAAAGTTATAAAATATGTCACATAATGCATCATGAAAGCCCCAGCCCATTCCATTTGTACGATACACGATCCCTAGTAATCGGTCTCGGAAGCTGAAATACAATCCCTCGCTGCCGTCAGATGATCCAATTTTTTGCAGTGCACTAGCGTAAGTGGATACCATACTATTATAAAATGTTTCATAC
>NZ_JBFTQB010001405.1:0-959 GCF_056398785.1 Paenibacillus sp. 01T422
TCCCAAAGTATTTGCGGCAGGCGATGTGATTTTCGGAGAGGGTCAAGGGGAGGCAATGGTTGTTTCAGCTGCTCAGCAGGGGAAACAAGCCGCTTATGCCATCTACAAACAAGTAGTTATCGTTCAGAACGAGTCTGCCTAATAGCTGGTCAATAATCGTACATCATACTGGAGGGATACTGCATGGCAGATCTACGCATCAATCTAGCAGGCATAACTTCACCGAATCCTTTCTGGTTGGCATCGGCACCCCCGACCAATACAGGCTACCAAGTCCAGCGAGCTTTCGAAGCCGGTTGGGGTGGTGCGGTATGGAAAACGCTCGGAGACCCGATTATTAATACGTCCTCACGTTTTGCTGCGGTTCATTTCAACGGACAACGTGTTGCTGGCTTTAATAATATTGAATTGATTACGGACCGCCCGCTTGAGGTTAATTTGCAAGAAATATACGAGACTAAGAAGCGCTTCCCCAATCATGCGCTTGTTGTTTCACTGATGGTTGAGCCCAAACGTGAAAAGTGGCATGAAATCGTAAAGAAGGTCGAAGCCGTCGGGGTGGACGGTCTTGAGCTGAACTTTGGCTGTCCGCACGGAATGGCGGAGCGCGGCATGGGATCAGCTTCAGGGCAGCAGCCAGACCTTGTGGAAGCGCAAACGATGTGGGCGAAAGAAGCGGCGAAGACGCCGGTGATCGTGAAGCTGACGCCAAATATCACGGACATCACTAGCACGGCGAAGGCGGCGGTGCGTGGCGGGGCGGACGCGATCTCCTTGATCAATACGATCAATTCGTTAGCTGGGGTCGATATTGATACATGGAATACGATCCCTCATGTCGGTGGTAAGGGCTCTCATGGCGGCTACTGCGGTCCGGCTGTTAAACCGATCGCTCTGCACATGGTCGCAGATTGTGCGCGTAATTCGGAGGTTGGCATTCCTATCTCGGGAATTGGTGG
>NZ_JBFTQB010001406.1:0-958 GCF_056398785.1 Paenibacillus sp. 01T422
AAGCCCATCAGCACGACAAACAACGTATTTCCATAACCTTTCAAAATCATCGGATTACGGAAAACATTTGTATAGGCATCAAGCGAGAAACCGATGGGACGCCATAAGATGCCTTTGTGCCCCATCAGGCTTCCGGCGTCACTGACTGAAGCAAATGCTACATAAAGCAGCGGATATATGGTAAGCACCATCAGCAGAAACAACAGCACCGTATTGATATAATCGAAACATCTCTCAGAGAAGCTCACTTTGTTCAGCATGATATCTCTCTCTCCTTTTTACCACAAGCTCGTATCGTTAAATTTGCGGCTTAACCAGTTGGATGAAATGAGCAGGACAAAATTGATGACCGAGTTAAACAAGCCCACCGCTGAACTGAAACTATAATTGAAATCTTGCAGACCCACGCGATAGACATAGGAGGAAATCACGTCAGCAGTTTCATAAGTACCTGGATTATACAGCAAAATGATTTTCTCAAATCCGACATTCATCATCCGGCCGATATCGAGAATAAGTAAAATAATAATAGTTGGCATAAGTCCTGGCAGGGTGACATGCGTCATTTGCTTCCATCGGCCTGCACCGTCGATTTTTGCTGCTTCGTACTGCTCTTGGTCAATTCCGGTTAACGCTGCGAGGAAAATGATCGTCCCCCAACCAATATTTTGCCAGATGCCTGACGATACATACACGGTGCGGAACAAGCTAGGTTCGAGCAAGAAGGTCAACCGCTCTCCCCCGAAGAAAGCGACAACATCGTTGATAACTCCTTCACTGGACGTGAAGTCTTTGAGAATCCCGCATATGACAATCAAGGAGATAAAATGAGGCATATACGTTATCGTTTGCACGGTTCTTTTAAACATAGCATGCTTCAATTCGTTCAGTAAAAGCGCTAAGACAATAGGCGCCGGGAATCCGAATAACAACTGATAGAAACTGATCAATACTGTAT
>NZ_JBFTQB010001407.1:0-953 GCF_056398785.1 Paenibacillus sp. 01T422
AATACGACAATACCAAGCAGCCATACATACAGGGAGTATCTGTACAAAATAGTACCTACTGAGTCCACAGCAGCCACTCCCTCTTGCGTTCCGATCTGAACCGCGGAGTCGATTTCGTGAATGCCATCAGAGTAGGATAGCCAATTGTAGATGCTTAAATCGCTTTCCAGGTCCCAGGGTAGGAGCAGTCGCACCATCACCAACAACCACATGAGGTAGTGCCATCTAGGTTTTATCCGTTTATGCAGGAGACGCTGGGTCAGCATGATCAACACTACCGTAATGGCAGCCATGGCTGATACAGACAAAATCCACTCAAAAATACCCTTGAGGAGTTCATTGGTTTGGTTCACTTTCACCCTTTCCTTTCGGACTTATTTTCGAGAATATTTTTTAGTTCTTTAATATCTTCCTCCGAGAGCTGCTCTTCCTTCAAAAAGTTAACCAGCATCGGCTTAAAGGCACCGCCATACATTCTTTTTAGAAAAGAATGCGTCTCTGACTTCACACACTCGCCCTCAGAAACTAAAGGGAAATAGGCATACACTCTGTTTTCTTGCGTAAAAGACAGGGCCTGCTTCTGTGTTAATCGGTTCAACAGGGTTCGGATCGTTTTGGGCTTCCACTCCGTCTGGTCCTGCATAGCATCAATCACTTCATTCGCCGTGCGTGGTGATTGGTTCCAGAGCACCTTCATAACTTCCCATTCGGCATCCGTAATATGAGGGACAGTTTTCACATTGCTACCTCCTTTCCTTGTGGATTACAAGTGTAATACACACTCAGTATTACACTTGTAATCCAATCTTGTCAAGTTCAACGATTGATCGTGAAATAGCGAAAAAGAGCTGTGCCAAAAGTAGATAAATCTACTTGAGGGCAGCCCTCTTTTCTTTAAATTGGACTTATTCTCAAAAAAATAGTTGAGCAGTATGGTTATACCTGCCCAACTA
>NZ_JBFTQB010001408.1:0-950 GCF_056398785.1 Paenibacillus sp. 01T422
AGGCGGACCAGAGAAGGCGATTAATGACAAAGTTATCATTAAGTTGAACGATCTCGTCGACAAATTCGCACCTAACCTGAAGAAGTACTTGAGCGAAAATCCGCAGGTGACTAAACAAGTGAAGACAGATAGTGGGACGATGTATGTGATTCCTTCACTTGGTATCGGGAAGGTCAATACGTTCTCTGGACCGCTGATTCGGAAGGATTGGCTGGATGAGCTGGGACTGGCTGTTCCGGAAACATTGGACGAGTGGACGAAGGTGCTTCGCGAATTTAAAAGCAAAAAGGGCGTAGCCGCTCCTTATACGACTTATATTGATAAAGCGGATGCGAATAAAACGAATGACTTTATTGCAGGAGCTTTCGGCGTAGGCCGTGACTTCTACCAGGATAACGGCAAAGTGAAATACGGGCCGATGGAACCTGCTTATAAGGAGTATTTGCAATTCCTCCGCAGTTGGTACAAAGAGGGGCTAATCGATCCGGATTTTGGCGCCAACGATAAGAAAACGATTGATGCTAAGATGACATCCGGCAAATCCGGCGCTGTTTTTGGTTTTGCGGGCAGCTCCATCGGTGTGTACTTGAAAGGTGGAGCTGAGAAGGCGCCGAAATATGATTTGGCAGCCACGCAGTACCCTGTTTTGAAAAAAGGAGATGAGCCGAATTTTGTTAATAAGCAGGTAGCCTATCGACCGGATGGCAGCGTAGCGATCTCTGCTCTGAACAAGCATCCAGAAGAAACGGTCAAATGGCTCGACTATATGTTCAGCGAAGAAGGGCATATGCTCGAGAGCTTCGGCGTTGAGGGACAAACTTACAAATTAGATAACGGCTATCCGAAATATACAGAGCTCATTACGAAAAATCCTGATAAGCTGGCCATCTCCCTGGCACTAACGAAATTTACGCGTGCAAACTATCCGTCACCGGGGTTTGTCAACGATG
>NZ_JBFTQB010001409.1:0-950 GCF_056398785.1 Paenibacillus sp. 01T422
TCATTATATTGGACTCCCTGCTTCCTTCAAATCCCATTAGTCATGGTTAACTCTAAGGTGTACCATTATTATGGGTGATGAAGATAATGTTTATTCCTCCAATGCTACTACAATATGCCAAAAACAATGATCCGTTTGATAGTATTTCCACCTTCGCAGAATTGAAGTGGGATGGCATTCGATTAATCGTATCTAATATGAAAGAATTAAACCTATATACAAAAAACACAAACGCAACAGCTAAGTATCCGGAGCTCCACAATCCGCCGATTCCGAAAGGAACTATTCTCGATGGGGAAATCGTTGTTCTTGATGAGCAAGGGCGAGCAGACTTCGAAGCGACAAATGGAGGCTTTCGGTCAAGTAAGAAACGTAAACCCGTCGTATTCATGGCTTTTGATATCTTATACCACCAAGGCTTAGACGTGACTGGATTGCCATTAATTCGGCGAAAGCAGTTGCTTGAAGAAACACTTCAAGAAACGGACCACTATAAAATTGTCCGGCCAATCAATGGCAGTGCAAAAGATTTCTTTGATATTGTTTGCCAACATGGACTTGAAGGGATTGTTCTGAAGAAAAAAGACTCGAAATACGAAAAAGGTGTCCGTTCATGGTCATGGCAAAAGGTAATCAACTACCAAAAGGCAGAGGTCTACATAACTGGTTACAGCAAGAAGGAAAGTTCTTGGCTGCTAGGCTACCCAGATGGTGATCGTATCCGTCCGATCGGTACACTTGAGCTAGGAATAACCCAGTCTGCACGTGAATCAATGTGGCCTGTGTTTCAGTCATTTAAAAGCGGTGAAAGCAAGGACCATGTATATGTAAAACCTGTGGTCAGATGCAAAGTGAAATATCGCGATTGGTATAAATCAGGAGCAATGCGGTTGCCAGTTTTCGAAGAATTTATTATTTAGGGGATGACATCATGGAATACAGGGTAAAGC
>NZ_JBFTQB010001410.1:0-948 GCF_056398785.1 Paenibacillus sp. 01T422
ATTCAAACATTGTATTATATTTTTATAACCTTGTAACGGGTCTTTTCCTACATATTTCCCAAAATGCACCACAAGACCAACAGATCCACATGCTTCCGTGATCTCAAGTCCGTTTTTTATCAGGCTCACCATCAACTCGCGCTGCGCAGCATCTGCCGCAGGATTCAAGGGATAAGGAGCATGTCCAATAGACTGCATATCATGAGCACGGCAAAATTCCGCACAGGAAGCAGCATCCTGCACATTTACGATTTTCGTCGATAAGCTCCTCGGATTCATCGGGAAATATTGAAAAGCTTTAGCCCCCATCGCTAGCGCCGCTTTAGCTGCTCCGCTATATCCGCCCCTCGTACTCACATGGGCACCAACATACATGACCCCTCAGCCCTTTCACGATTGACAGTTCGCACAATRAAAACATTTGCGACTAGAAACTTCTGTCTTTATTAGTGGATGACCACAACGTAAGCAGGGTTCGCCTTCACGGTCATATACACGGCATTTGGCATCAAATTGTCCAGTTAGCCGATCTCCAACAAATAATGGTTCATCGATATAGCCGCCGTACTGAATGGCTTCGAGAAGAACGGTGCGCATCGCTTGAAATAAACGATTCTGCTCCTCACTTGTTAGGGATGACAGCTTGCGCAGAGGCACAATACCCGCAATAAAGCAGATCTCATCCGAGTAACAGTTTCCAATTCCTGATAAAAAAGATTGATCGACTAGCGTCACTTTCAGATTGCCATTTTTCCCTTTGAGTAGACTCTGAAATCGCGTAAATGTGAAACCAGGTTCCAAAGGTTCAGGACCTAATTTACTTAATACCTTCTCAGCTTCAGGTATCGCATGCATGTGTAAATATCCTAACCGCAATCCAATGAAGTATAAGTGCTGTGTGCCAAAATGGATCACGACCTGCGATGTCCGATCCGGTTTCTCCTCTTC
>NZ_JBFTQB010001411.1:0-947 GCF_056398785.1 Paenibacillus sp. 01T422
AAATGATCTCACTTTTGCCGTTTCTAGCGATAAACATGTAAAAAGTACATGTTATTCATTGCCTTTTACCCGATATCCGCAGAAATCACCAATTTAGCTGCACTTTTTGCAGGAAATGAGTCCAAATCTATGACTTCCGCCAAATTAGCTGCACCTTTTGCAGGATTTGTATAGCGCCAGACATAAGTCGCCACTCCCCTATCACTCGCGGCACCTGCAACAACATCCCCCGCACCGCCTACCCAGCAGGGGGAACTACAGGCCGTTATTTTGCTGAAAATAGCCGTATCCGTCTTATTTGGGGAACTGTGGTCCGTTATTTCGTCGCTGTGGGCAGAAATTTGGGTGGTTGGGATGAGATAAGACCCTGTAGTTCCCCAACCACCTCGAAATTGCGATTATCGCTGAAATAAGGGAACAGAGTTCCCTTTAATCATCCGTCATTGAAGCTCCTTCAACGGTTCAAAGTTAGGATAAACATACGGGGAGCTCGGCGCGGTAATTTTATCAATTTGCGTAGCTTTGATGATGAAAATATCGTTGCCATTATAGCTGCCATTTTGCACAGTACCCGTGACCTTGACCCACATGTCCTTGGAGTAGGTAGCGGCAGTGGGGAAGTCAATCATAACGCCATAAGGAGTCGCATCCGCGGAACAACAGCTAACCGCAAATCGGCCGACGACAAATTGATTGCTAGCCATATTGTCTTCACGATAAACGAAGCCAGTGAGCTCAATTTTTTTGCCAATAAAATTATCTTTGAATAGGTCGATAGAGGAGAGGATTTCCATGTAAATCTCCGGTTTAACGACGATGGTGTCTTTTTTATAAAGGATCATGCCGATTTTGGAAAAGTCTTCGTCCCACTCATTATCAGCGTGAAATAATTTCTGTATGTCCGCATCCGTGTTCGCGGGAGCTGGCACTTCTGTTTTGGAAATGGA
>NZ_JBFTQB010001412.1:0-943 GCF_056398785.1 Paenibacillus sp. 01T422
ATCCCTGAGGTGGCGACAAGTATTATCGTTATAACGCTCATTGGATTTTCTGCTTTCACGACGTGGATTCTCTTCGGTACAATCTTCAAGGAGCTATTACAAAAGTATGATAAAATTGTTAATGTATTGATGACTATATTTTTAGTCTATGCTGCGATCATAATTTGGATGTAGGTGGTCAGCTGAAGTAGGGGTGATTGAATGGACAAGTTTGTTTACAAAAAGTCGGCGGGTATGACTGCTCTGTCAGCAAGTATGATGGAATTTAAGTATAAAAAGCATGCTCACAAGGAGTATGCAATAGGCGTAACATTGCGAGGTATTCAACATTATAACCTAGACGGTAGTCTACAATTATCCTATCAAAATGGAATTATGCTTTTTAATCCTGAACAGGCGCACGATGGAATGGCACATGATAAGTCAGGTCTTGATTACGTTATGCTATATATTGAGCCGAACATGCTTCTAGAGGCGATAGAGAAAAAGGATATCATACGTTTTACTGATCCTATTGTTTATGATCGTACACTTGAACAACGCATATTAAATCTTTCTCATGCCATTTTATACGAAAAGGATGAGGCGTTATGCAGTGAATTGCTCTTATCCCTCACGGATAACCTTATTAAAACCAATCTATCTACACGTGACAAGAAAGATAACACGCTAATTAAGAAAGCAAAAGATATGCTTCAAGCCAACTTAGAACATGTACTTAAGCTTGATGAAATCTGTAAAGAGCTTAATTTATCGAAATTTCAGTTTATCCGATTATTCAAGGCACATACCGGAATTTCAACCTATCAATACTTTCTTAACTGTAAAATAGTACATGCCAAACAATTAATTGAACAAAGTAGAGATGTTTATTCAGCAGTAGCTGCTTGTGGTTTTGTCGATTTAACTCATTTAAATAAACACTTTAAAAGTGTATATGGAG
>NZ_JBFTQB010001413.1:0-931 GCF_056398785.1 Paenibacillus sp. 01T422
TCCTTCATGTCACCGACTTTTATCATCGGCTCGATCCGAATCGGATCCGTTGAAAGTGCATCCTGCATCAATATGGGCAACAATTGGCCAACCGATTTCCAGAGCAATCAGAAGACTGTACAAGGCTTTGGCGCTGTAGAAGGCGATAACAATCAGTTAGTTGGAACACGCTCCATGCTCAACGACTCCGACTTCCTCGACATGCTCAATGTCGGCGATAATGAAACACCTGATTGGCTTCAGGAGATGATTACTGCACAGGCGGAAGCCTCCGGCTACACCGCAACTCCAGGTGCCAAAAAGCCGGAAGAGGTCGTTAGCACATCGCAAACGCCGGACTGAAGGCGCATTGAAGCTGCCTTTTAGACCCGGCCAATAACGAGATCCCCTTTGGTGTAAGGCGCGTCGATGATGTCATTATCATGAACCGTGTTAATATTATTCACCACATAATTGTTCTCGCCACTTACTTCACCAAGGCCGGAATTTGCCTTCCCGCTTGTTGTCCAGTACACTTGTGTATTCGTACCGATAAAGATGCCAGAAGCATCCGATATCGCATTCACATGGATAGAGTCAAACTGAATGAGCGGCGGTTCAAGAGGAATGGCGGAAAGAGCTGCTCTCTGCATGTGACCCACCTCACTCTATTAGACTTGATTCGTAACAGCAGGTTTGAAATCCTGATCATTAATTGGGGCATCAATAAAGTCATTATCAAAGATTAAATTCACGATATTGCAAGAAATCGAATTGCCGATGAACTCACCGGTTCCGTAATTGTTCTTACTGTGCGAATCCCAGCTCGACTGTGCATTCTCACCGATCCCGATGGTAGCATTGGTATTCTGATTGTTGATATTGATCATGTTAAAAACGATGGAACTCGGCATAGTGCTCACTCCTATCATGGGTTGACAAGGCTATGGGA
>NZ_JBFTQB010001414.1:0-928 GCF_056398785.1 Paenibacillus sp. 01T422
CTCCTCACCGATATAGTTAACGAAATTAAGTTCTGGAGGCGCTAAAATTACTGATTCCCAATCGATAAAGTACAACTCATTTTCATGACGAATCAAATTGCCTCCCCAAATATCGCCGTGGCACAATACTTTCTCTTTAGTATCTGCTATGGATATACCGTGAAGTTTGCGCACAAGATTCAATAAGTCGAATATTCGCTCTTTCTTTGTCAAAAGAACCTGACGTAATGCCTGTTTAATAGGATTGTGAAACGTTAGTGTGCACTCAATCATTGAAATGCACTTTTCAAGGTCAGACTCAAAAGAAATATCAAATGTTTCTGCCAAGAGCGTTGTCTTATCTATAAAAGGTGTAATCAGCTGTATTGCAGCAACTGATTTAGCGATGCCTTCAAGAATCTCCTTTGAGAAAGGATAGGCTTCTGCCAATGTCTCCCCTTCAATAAAGTTAAATAGTACCACTGTGATATTATTAAATGTTGTTACAAAATCGCCATTCCGATTTATGATTGGATATGTGAGGTTTCGAAAAAGTCCTTGATGATACATCTGCCAAGTTAACGGTAAGTAAAACCGTAGGCGCTCAATACTTCTTCTTTGCCCGTCATTTTGATGGTCAAATAATTTGAGATAATATCGTTCTCCATTCGCACAATTCATCCTATAAGAGTACGCTGAGTCCCCCAGAGGAATAAAGTGAACACTTTCAATTTGTAGCCCGTACTCTTTATCAAGGTTCATGATAAGCTCACTATTATCAATACTATAGTTAACCTCCAAACTTTTCACTCTCCTTTCATCTCTGAAATATATGTTAGCACAAATTGGAAGGAAACTGCTCATAAGCACGCGGAAAAGTCAGCCGATTGAAGGGCTGCCTCTTTTTGTTATGTGCTAACTGAGTTATCGTTTTACGCTACCAAGGTAC
>NZ_JBFTQB010001415.1:0-923 GCF_056398785.1 Paenibacillus sp. 01T422
GGAAGAAAGGGTGTGAGGATATGGTCTTATATATTTCCATTGGTGTAATTTTAATCTTTGTATTATGGGGGGCTATTGTACCTGATCAACTTGCAGCGACAGCAACTGCGTTATTTGATTTGTCCATAAAAAATTTCGGTTGGTTCTTTTTAATCTCAACCTTTGGTTTTCTAGTCTTCGCTTTTTATTTAGCCTTTAGTAAGTACGGACGTATTAAGCTAGGTAGTGACGATGATGAACCGGAATACGCAACAATCTCCTGGTTTGCTATGTTGTTTAGTGCAGGAATGGGAATTGGACTAGTATTCTGGGGTGTTGCCGAGCCCTTATCGCACTATCTGTCCCCGCCTGAAGGGGCGCCAGGAGCTTCTACAGAGGCAGCACGCTTAGCAATGCGGTATTCTTTCTTCCACTGGGGCTTGCATCCTTGGGCAATCTATACAATTATTTCTCTTGCTTTAGCCTATTTTCAATTCCGTAAAAATAAAAAAGGACTCATAAGTGCCGTTTTTTCACCTTTGCTTGGAAAAGTATCCGAAGGGTGGGTTGGAGCCACGATAGATATACTTGCAATTATTGCAACTGCGTTTGGCGTAGCTACGTCTTTAGGACTTGGAGCACTTCAAATTAACGGTGGTTTGAATCACATGTTTGGCATTTCAATTAATCCAATTGTTCAAGTGATCATTATCGGCGTGGTAACTGTATTATTTTTGATCTCTGCCACTACTGGACTAGATAAGGGGATACGCATACTAAGTAATACGAATTTGATCATCGCAGTCCTTCTGATGGCATTCGTATTTGTAGTTGGGCCTACCTCATTTATCTTGGATTTATTTACTTCCACATTAGGAGGTTATCTGCAAAATCTTGTGTATATGAGCTTGAGGATGACCCCATTCACACAAGGAACCTGGGTT
>NZ_JBFTQB010001416.1:0-922 GCF_056398785.1 Paenibacillus sp. 01T422
GTTGTACCTCTTAAACCCATTGTTCATAATGGAGGGTTAAAGCAAGAAGGCTTGAGTACAATAAAGACGCTGATTTTGTCATCTGCCCTGCAGCTTTTTCGCAAACACATTAGCCACATTGTGCTTTTTCCTCTTGTTTGGGTGAGAAAAAGAGGAGAACTCCTCAAGGGTTCAGTCCGCACGGGGGAGCACAGCATTTTTGATACACTCCCCTACATTTCAATCGATCTTTCAATCCCCCCCATCTATGCTACTTACGAGGGATAAGATAGGGTGCCATTCCCATTGCAATAACTTGATGCCCCTTATCATTTGGATGGATGGGCATAGATCCGCTCAATGCATCCTCAATTTTTCCATTTCGGTATCCATAGATAAGATTCGCTTGTTTTCCTTCGAACCATGTATGAACGGGAGCAATACTTACATCGTAACTTTGGGCGAGCTCTTTCGTTATACGATTAAGTTGGTCTACTGACGCAACAGCAAGAGGACTGTTCGGGAATGGGTTATACTGCGTGCAGCAGATGATGCGGGCATGGCATCCGTTTTTTATTTGAGAAACAATGGCACCTAGGTTGCGTCTATAGTTTGCTGCAATTTGTTTTGCGGCTAATGGCTGCTGAGTTCGAAGTGAAATCAATGCTGCGTTTGTTAAATCCACGCCTCCGATCCATATAGAAACAACAGCAGCATGCCGAATAACTGAGGCCCCCCGCCATAGTACTGAATCTAACAGATCATCGCTGGTCCAACCAGGCCGAGCCATAACATAACAAGTAGCCTTATGGGAGCTCGAATTTAATGTAGATACGGTCAATTGGGGGTAAGCATTTGCAAAAGAGGAGGCATTTTCTCCAAATGTAATGGAATCTCCAAGAGCTACATAGATCATAGCAATATTACCAACTCCTCAATTAAT
>NZ_JBFTQB010001417.1:0-921 GCF_056398785.1 Paenibacillus sp. 01T422
GAACTGACACATGCTCTAGCTCGCAACAAGGTAACCGCGATTGCTTATGAGACCATTCAGTTGGACAATGGCAGCCTTCCCTTATTGACGCCAATGAGTGAAGTAGCGGGCCGCATGTCCGTCCAAATCGGCGCGCATTTCTTGGAGAAAGCGCACGGCGGCAAAGGGATTCTGCTCGGCGGCGTACCCGGTGTTGAGCCTGGGAAAGTAGCTGTCATCGGCGGTGGAATCGTTGGAGCTAACGCAGCAAAAATGGCGATTGGATTAGGCGCCGATGTAACGATCGTTGACTTGAATCCAGATCGTTTGCGCCAGTTGGATGACCTCTTCCAAGGACGTGTCAAAACGATTATGTCTAGTCCGTATAACATCGCGGAAGTTGTGCGACAAGCTGATTTGGTTGTCGGCGCAGTACTAATTCCTGGCGCACGCGCACCACGTTTGGTGACCGAAGAGATGGTCAAAACGATGAGCCCGGGAAGCGTGATCGTGGACGTTGCGATCGACCAAGGCGGCTCCATTGAGACGATTGATCGCATTACAACGCATGACCAACCGACTTACGAGAAGCATGGAGTCATTCACTATGCGGTAGCGAACATGCCAGGCGCCGTAGCTCGCACATCTACATTGGCACTTACGAACGTGACGACTCCTTATGGCTTGCAAATTGCCAGCAAAGGGTATGTGCGTGCTGCACTTGATAATAAAGCTATTGCCAAAGGGATTAACGTTGTAGCGGGGCATGTGACTTACAAGGCTGTTGCTGAGGCGCACGGCTACGAATATACGGACATTAATTCGCTATTACAATAAGTGCTTGAAGCCTATCCTACATGGATAGGCATTTTTTTTGGTGCTAATGGGATAAGTTGCATAAGGGCATGATAATGCAAACGACTTTTACTGAGGAGAATAGGG
>NZ_JBFTQB010001418.1:0-920 GCF_056398785.1 Paenibacillus sp. 01T422
CTGTTGAAGGGTGGTCATCAAGTTGTAGGACTTACTCGTTCTGATAATGGTGCAAATTTACTGGAGAAGTCGGGTGCAGAGGTTCACCGCGGTACCCTTGAGGATCTTGATAGCCTACAGCGCGGCGCGGCTGGTGCAGATGGTATTATTCATTTGGCGTTTAAGCATGATTTTTCGGACTTTGCCGGAGCACTTGCTACTGATCTGCGTGCTGTAGAAGCGATGGGAGTAGCGCTTGAAGGCTCCAACAAGCCGTTCGTCATTACTGCTCACGCTAATGGGATTGCAGCGGAGAATGTCGTTATTGGACTGGCCGAACGCGGGGTGCGGACATCCATTGTGTCACTTGCGCCATCCGTGCACGGTGAGCATGACAAGGGTTTTGTTCCTCAATTGATTCATACCGCACGTAGGAAGGGATTCTCTGCTTATATCGGCGACGGGGCCAACCGCTGGCCGGCTGTTCATCGCTTTGATGCGGCAACACTGTTCCGTCTGGCAATTGAATCTGCTCCGGCTGGTTCGCGATTGGATGGTGTAGCCGATGAAGGTATCCCATTCCGCGACATTGCAGATGTGATCKGACGGTATCTGAACCTACCGGCGGTCAGCATTTCCCGTGAAGAGGCAGAATCTCACTTTGGCTTTCTAGGTTTAATTGCAGCACTTGATATTCCTAGATCGAGTGCAGAGACTCAGGAGCTACTAGGTTGGAAGCCTGTACATCCGGGGCTGCTTGAAGATCTCGAGCAAGGACATTATTTCAAAAAATAATCGACTTTATCGAGTTGGAAGGACCATTCCTTTAGCAAGAAGGCAGCGGCCATAGGGCCTGCTGCCTTTTCTAAAGAATTCTCTAAATTGTAAGTAGTTGATATATCAACTACTATGATATACTCTTTCATGGGATGTGATTAGAG
>NZ_JBFTQB010001419.1:0-918 GCF_056398785.1 Paenibacillus sp. 01T422
GACTCATGGTTCTTTGGAAGGTCTTACTTGATCCCACTGTTCTTTTGAACCTACATAAAAGCTAAGTTTTTCTTTTAATTCTTCTGATTCACCATCTGTCTTTCCTATTGTTCCGGAGGTAGTAGAGACACCATGAATCATTTCCACATTAGTAGGAAATTCTTTTTGTGTGCCCTTCTCATCAACATAATAAAATCTCATAGGACCCGTTACGTTTTTACTTAAAGTCTTTATTTTTCCGGATGGAGGAACTTCAAAAATAATATTATTTCCTTCATGTTTTAAAGATGTGGAATCTAGCTGGTCGAAAGTTACCTCTACCCATCCTGTATAATCATTTGGTAATAAAAATTTATTAGTTGGATTATCAGATTTATTTAATATAAATAATGTCCCTACTACTRGACAAACAAGCACAGCAACTACAAATGTAATTCCTAGTATCTTCTTCATAACTATCCCTACTTTCTAATTAGAAACTGCCAGTACTTCATTGAATACCTCTTTTATTGTAATATGGAATTTATGGAATTATAAGTATTTAAACTGAAAATATCACAAAAAAGATTATGGTGAAAGGAGTTATTATCAATGAAAGGGTTTCTAATACACACGTTAATTGTTGGAGTAAGTTACTTGTCTGGAGTTATTTTTTACAAAGCAGCCATGTATCTACTTGCCATACCTGAAAAAAGTGAGGTCGATCTACTTTACCCATGGATTACTATCTTTTTTATCTTCTTTGCTCTTCCGATTTACTATGTATTAAACTTGTTTCTCCGATTTTTCAATTTTCGATCAATCGTAACAAGTACAATTTTAAAGACTGTTGTGTTAGTAGTGTTTAGCTTGTTTTCCGCCATAATGGTGCCTTTTATCTTTGGCGGTTTTGGGTATCTAGGAAGAAGAGAATTTTTC
>NZ_JBFTQB010001420.1:0-918 GCF_056398785.1 Paenibacillus sp. 01T422
GTACATGTCTTGTTGACTGGACCGAAGAGGTTTAAAGACATATCCGTGCTTATTCCTAGTATGAGTGATCGTATGCTTTCGGAGAGATTTAAAGAACTTGAGGCTGCAGAGATCATTGTCCGACACGTGTACCCGGAAACTCCGGTTCGTATTGAATATGAATTGACAGCTAAAGGAAAAGGGCTTAAGCCTGTTATGGACGAGTTGCAAAAATGGGCGGACTCTCATTAATTAAAATGAAGGCAGTTCTAAGTCAAGTGGACGTATATCTCTTGACTTTACTTCTGCCAATGTTTACAATAAACAATAATTCAATACCTTTGTGATCCGTTGAAGGGATAAAGTATTTCGCACCCACATTATCAGAGAAGGAAGTCCAGGCTGCAAGCTTCCTATGATGAGCGAACGAAAAGACCTCCCCGAGGACCTGCTGGGAACGACATGTCGACTTATATCGACCGTCTAGTAGTGGCTAGTGCGTATTCGCGGGCGTTAACCGTAAAGAGCAGATTTCTGTTTATTGTGCTTATGGCGCGAGAACGGACGATCTGAATGTGGGTGGTACCACGGGTGAATTTGTTAATCAAATCTCTCGTCCCTGACAAACGTCGGGGGTGGGGGATTTTTTTGTTATATAGCCAAGAACGATAGATAAAGGGAGGTTGTACACATGAGCATTCAAAAGCCAAAAGGCACGCAGGACCTGCTTCCCGGCGAAGTGGAGAAGTGGCAGTACCTGGAGAGCAAGGCAAGAGACTTATGTCAACGATTTAACTACAAAGAAATCCGTTCGCCAATTTTCGAAAGTACGGAGCTTTTCTCCAGAGGTGTCGGAGAAACTACGGATATTGTCGAGAAAGAAATGTACACATTTCTGGATAAAGGCGATCGCAGTATTTCCTTGCGTCCAGAAGGGAC
>NZ_JBFTQB010001421.1:0-917 GCF_056398785.1 Paenibacillus sp. 01T422
GTCAAATAGTCCTTTAATGCCTTTCCCCTAAGCGAGTGGTAATCAAGCCGGTACACATACCGCTCGCCATCTTTCCGAACAAAGCGGTTTCGGAACAGTCCCGGCTTCTCCAAATGCAGCCCTTGGACAGAAAGACCGGATGCCCACTTCTCGTCCTTCCGGAAGTTCCAAGCAAACGATAAGCGCGTGCGGTATTCGTACTCTTTTTCGTTCATGCCCCTTACCCCTCTCCCCCTGATAAAATACGGCGACCATTCTCCAGCATTTCACTAAGCCGTTCCATTTCTGCTTCGACCGTCGAGCGACCTTGAGCCGTAATCGCGTAAAGCTTTCGCCGGGAGTCCTCATCCTGTCCCGGCAGGTTCTCGATCAGGCTCTTCTTCGTTAGAGTCGATAACGCCGTGTATAGCGTTCCAGGGCCGATCTTTACCCGGCCTCCACTCATCCTTTCGGTTTCCTGCATGATGGCGTATCCGTGAGCCGGTTCTTTGCAGAGAACGATCAAGATGTAATAGAAAGCCTCTGTCAACGGCATCAGCTCTYTCATTTCGCTCCCCCCTCGTCAAAGTTATATCCACTCTTGATATATCGTATAGTGATATAATAATCCTCAATGTATCGACTGTCAATATAGTTTTGGTACATGGCTAAGTCAATGTTGGTTTAAATAACAGTCTACATATGCATAAAGCAGGATCGACAAAGCTCATAATGGAGAACCCTATGTCTTCTTGTCCTTATCGGGAATCCATATAACTTCTTGACCTCTGGAAAGGACAAGAAGTTATATCCTTAAAACGAAAAAACCGCGCTGGGCGCGGATGCTTATGCATATATGTTCTTGTCCTCCTTCACTGCAGCCGCCTTTCATACTACCGGACACACGGATGTAGCCGAGATCCAGGACGCTTATCAAC
>NZ_JBFTQB010001422.1:0-914 GCF_056398785.1 Paenibacillus sp. 01T422
AACAGCCCATCGCAAAATTAGCAGTGCCGTATTCGCCGAATTGAAATCAGAGTTAACGGGACCGCAGTTATTTATGCTGTTCATGATTGCCAAGGAGGGAACTCCCAAACAAACCGTTCTTGCTGAGAGAATGGGTGTCAAACCTAGTGCGATTACTGTGATGATTGATCGTCTTGTCCATAGCGGACATGTCATACGCAAACATCATGAAACGGATCGGCGCATTGTTTTGGTAGAAATCACCGAACTTGGCCGTGAGGTTCTTAACGCAGCTCAAAATGTTCAAAAAGAAGTGATTGCTCGAGGCTTATCTAAGCTTCCGCCGGAGGAACTCAGCGTCCTTGTAAGTGCTTTTGAAAAACTAACATCCTATTATTAAAATCCATTTTCCTCAAAAGGAGTGAACTGTAGTGGAAACTATACAAAAAACAATTACTGACGACAATCTTTCCGAGTCAGCGGCGCCAGCGCTCAAAAATCGCGGACTCCTGCTGACTGGACTTATTATTGCTATGCTGTTCGGTGCCCTAGACGGTACGATTGTCGGAACAGCAATGCCTCGTATCGTCGGTGAATTAGGCGGTCTTGGTCTGATGGCTTGGCTTACTACAGCTTACATGCTGACTTCAACCGTTATTGTTCCTATCGCCGGTAAATTGGCTGACTTAATGGGCCGCCGCGTTATTTATGTAACGGGCCTTATCATTTTCATCGGGGCTTCCGCACTCTGTGGTATGGCCCAGAACATCACAGAACTCATCTTGTTCCGCGGCTTGCAGGGTCTAGGCGGTGGTATCATGATGCCGATGGCTATGATTATTATCGGGGATTTATTTACAGGTAAACAGCGTGCCAAATGGCAAGGTGTTTTCGGTGCGATTTTCGGTCTATCTTCTGTTGTCGGCCCCCAAATC
>NZ_JBFTQB010001423.1:0-913 GCF_056398785.1 Paenibacillus sp. 01T422
TTACAGTTTTACCTCAATCAACATCCTGTGGATATAATTCTAACATGCGTTATAAAAGCGGGACGGGTACCTCACTTTTCTATTATTATGGTCAATGGGCTAATCAGAATGTACCTTATAACCAAGATAGTAGTTTTCAATACCAAGCATATATACCAAGTTGTAATTCTTCTGCATCAGTTAGTTACATTCTTACATATGGATATAGCTTTACTCAGGTATCTGTAAATCAAAACCTTTACAGCAATGTATGGTATAATTTAGGAAGTTATTATATTCCTGGTAGTTCTTCTCAAAGTAGCACTATTAAGATAAGAACTCAGGATGTAAGCACTAGTCTTGTGGTAGGTTGGGACGAAGCAGCGTATGTTACTAACTAATGAAAAAGAGGTGTACATGAAAATGAAAAAATATATTATTTTTACGATTATCGCAGCAGGAATAATTGGAGTATCCTCATCGATTACATTAAAAAGTAATTTAATAGAACACGCTCAAGCTTCAAATCTATCTGATCCGAGCGCGGTTCAACCTATAGAAAAAACAAAAGACCAATTTGCAGGAATTCCTGTACTTAGAAACAAGGGACTTAATACAAATAGCAATTATGTCGCTTTAGAAGGTCAAATTTCAACAAAACTCGAGCAAACAGGAGAAGTGTCTTTAACAGATATAACCGTAGAACAGCCTGGTCGGTTTCATGTAAAGCACACGCCTGACAGTAGAACACCAAGTTTATTTGAAGAAGCTGTAAATGATGGAGTTAAAGTACAAATAAAAGATAATAAAGGTAAAATAGATGATTTTGTTGCTCCTGCTAAAAGTAAGTTTGACGACGTTAATAATAGTTCTCCTGACTATAACGGAACCTATCTTCCTATTGGTGGCGTGAATGAATTGCTTCATCCTGAAA
>NZ_JBFTQB010001424.1:0-900 GCF_056398785.1 Paenibacillus sp. 01T422
GTCATTAGTAGTTTAGTCGTAAATTATATCACCTACTTCATCTCAAGAACGAGAAATAGCGCAACCTTTAGGTAGGTTYACGCTTAATGAGGTTTCTCTTTTATTGAAAATGACAATACTTATCGCTCAAGAAAGCTACATTATAAATTTTGAAATTTTATTTATTTAAGATCAATGTTATATTCCCCATCTAGACCTTTCAAATTTTCCCTATGTAATATTTCAACATGAGGATATAGTCTGTTGAATTTATTCATTACTAACAATTCGAACTGTTCCGGTGAAATTTCAGCATTAAGGTAAAGCTTTTCAGGTGAGAAACTTTGCATACGTTTCTCCTTTCATTACGCATGACGAACTTCGTTTATCTTTAGGCTCAAAGCATAATGTCGGCTGTGATTGGGAGTCGGTACAGTGTTTTCCGCTTGCTTTAACTGCAAGTTTTTATTCATTTCGTAGATCACCAAATAAAGAATCAGTAGCAGCAGCAAGTTTAGGTCTTACTTCTTCCATCTCTTCATCTGTCATACCATTTAAGATAACGTACACCTTAGTTCCTTCATAAAAATTCAAAGCTAGTGTTTGGCACTTAAACCCGTCAACTTCACTAAACTGATAGGAGAATATATCTGGGTTGTTTCCTTTAATTTCATTTATCCAATATTTTTGTTCGTTTTCTATTAATTCCGAAGACCTATTATTAAACTCCGAACCTTTAAGATCATCATGATGATTAAACAATCTTGATATAACAAAACATTTTCCGCGAAAAACATGTTCATTTTCGTAAAAGTATATTGCTCTTGCTATTGACTCAAAAGAATATCTTAACTTATCATTATCGACATTGATCCAGAGAACCGGAAATTCTTTATCTTTAACTTTCAGAATATCCTCTCT
>NZ_JBFTQB010001425.1:0-1376 GCF_056398785.1 Paenibacillus sp. 01T422
GGTGAGCACAGAGGTTCCATTAAATTGAACCAAATCAATAACAACACAAAAGGTGCAGTATCCATTACAGCAATCATTGCAACAGCGAACGCAAGCAGCACTTCCACAAAAACATTCACCGTTGCTGACGCTCGTGTACCTGATCACTTCAAAGTAGTAACAGATCCTGCGAAATCCGTTGTTAAAGGCGGTTCATCTGATATTGAGCTAGCGGTTATTGACCAATATGGTCAAGTACTTGACGATGCTAACTTCACAGATAACCAAGGCAACAATGCTCCAACTTATGTTGACGGTTCGAACAACAAGTATCAAGTTAACGTGAAAGTGACTGCAACGGGAACTGATGCTGGCACATTCGGTTTGAAAGACCCAGCTGATAAAGAAGTCACTTCTGCGACATTTGGTAAAGGCGAAACAGCTGGTGACTTCGAAGCATTCAATGACGAGTTCACACTGTTCACAACAGAAGATGCTAAAGAAGGTGCAAAAGCAGACTACACTGCAACAATCACGAAAAATGGCACTGAGATCTCCAAGTTGACTAGAACAATCACAGTTGCTAGCGCAACAGACGACCTAACGTACTCCGTGAACGCTGTTCCAACATTGTTCAACTTTAGTGACAGCGGCATAGTTGTTAAATCGACTTATGGTACTGATGGTAAAGAGATCTCTGCTGATGATCTGAAAGATGTAACGAAGTCTCAAGTATTTGCACGTGAAGTTAAACTTACAGCTAAAAACGCTTCTGGCGACACTGTAAAACTTCCAACTGGTACAATTACAGGCATTACAACATCGAACAATGCAGCTGCTAAAGTAGCCCTTGTGGGTGGCAAAGCCTATGTTCTTGGTAACAAAACAGGTACGGCTACATTAAACGTATCTTATAGAACTCTGACAATCACATCCCCAAGCGGTAAATCCGATGTAGTTGCGGTAACTGTAACTGGCGCAGCTAACAACAACTAAGATTAAAGAACGCTTAAAAAGAAGGCCATTTGGCCTTCTTTTTTTGTTTATACAGGTACTATGCACATATTCATTCTTATTTATGTTGGGATTGATCTGTGGTTCTTTCAAATAATTAAAAAGTTTTTTTGAATAATCGCAACTTTTTCGCACCCAGTGCGTTTAATACTTTGAAAGCAAGCAAATAATAAAGAGTTAACCAGTTTAGAACTAGGCATACAGATATCACAAAATAACTCTTTACGACGCTATTCGACCAATGTATAATGTAAATTGGTGTGGGTGTCTTTCTTCCTACTTTACGTTTACTAGTTTCCAATGCAGCTACTAGAGCTGCACGCGAACTTAGTTATATTATGCTCTAACTCTGGAAAGGGGGTGAACCAAACTATGAGTAAAAC
>NZ_JBFTQB010001426.1:0-896 GCF_056398785.1 Paenibacillus sp. 01T422
CTACTACGACTGACCTTCGTAGCGGTATGAATGTAAGCAACAGAATTATTTCCTACTTTGCCGCTCAAAGTAACCATTAAGTATTCGTCCAAATTTGATTTTTTCATATTATGTTCATCACACGATGGAACTCTTATCAGATTATTTCTATATGATTTTTTAAAAATATCTTTGATATCTTTCTCTTCAGGAAACAGACATTTCGGTGGTACATGCTCCATCGAAGTTGCAGATCGGCCACACCAATAACATATCTCGTCATTCATATGATTCTCTCAAAATGAATTTGTCTTCTCAACACGGCAATCCCCTTTACGTTTTTATTGCCATCTTTCTCGTATCTTTCTATTTTTCCAAAGAAGGTTATTCCAATTTGCTCAGCCTTTTGCTTCGCATCCTCTAATTGTTTTAAAAAATTAGAGAACATCGGCTTAAATAACTTGATTTGCGTAAATGTTTCGGAGGGAACTTTAGAAGAAATAGATCTTTTCATTAATTTTATATGAACCCACTCATGCCCGTTACTATCTACATACGGTTGACCCGTTGAAGCATATAGCCCTCTAAGGCAAATTAATTCTTTCGGTGACTTTGTTTGGAATTTTTCATAAACTTTATCCCAATTTTCAAAATATATATCCATCCACCTTGCAGTGATTCCAAAAAATTTGAACTCAAGGAAATTCTGAACTTTATTTTGCTCAAAATATTTAGCTATTTTTGCGAAAGCTCTTGCTGAATTAATGTAGTCTGATAGTTCGCTCTCACTATTTGAATAATTTCCCGGTGATTTTTTAGTCTTAGGACTCTCCGATTTTCCCTTTTTAGGTATTAAGTCTTGAGATAATAAATCCATTAAAGATTTTTTTAATTCGACAGGGATGTTAACCCTGATA
>NZ_JBFTQB010001427.1:0-895 GCF_056398785.1 Paenibacillus sp. 01T422
CATTGAACAGCATCGTAAAAAAGGCGAAGAAACCGAAAAAATTGCGGAATTTAAAGCTTTTTCGTGAAATCGCATAGGCAAACGTAGCTGTCAACATTAAGCTGACAATCGTACCAACAACCGTCACTAGAATCGTGACCCCATAAGACATAAGCAGCTGATCTCCTGCTTTGAACAAATAGCGATAGGCTTCCAGACTCCATTTCTCAGGAATGAGCCGATACCCATTGCTGCTTAGCGTCTTCTCATCCGTGAATGAGATAATCGTCACAAATAGAAATGGAAAGATACACGCCAGAGCAAAAATTCCTGCCACAAGGTTAAATAGAACATTCAACGCCGGCGGTAATTTATGAAAATCACGACTTTTCATCGGTTTTGCTATCATTTTGAGGTTCCTCCTTTCCTTGCAATTCGTTAGAACAACGCATTATCTTTATCAAATTTTCGAACAATATAGTTGGAAGTCATAACGAGAATGAAGCCAATAACAGATTGATAGAGGCCTGCTGCTGTACTCATTCCGATTTCACCGGTAGATTTAAGGCCGCGGTAAACATAAGTGTCAATAACATTCGTTACCGAATATAGAGTTCCTGAATCTCTTGGTACCTGTAGAAACAATCCGAAATCTGCATAGAAGATACGACCGATCGCAAGCAGCGTCAGAATGGTCATCAGCGGCTTCAGCATCGGGAAAGTAATGTGCTTAATTTGCTGCCATTTACTTGCACCATCAATCATCGCAGCTTCATAAAGAGACTTATCAATTCCCATAATGGCTGCCAAATAAACAACACTGCTATAACCTACAGATTTCCATAGATATACGAAGATAATGATAAGAGGCCAATACGTTTTGTCGTTATACCACCGGATCGGATCGACTCCGAAC
>NZ_JBFTQB010001428.1:0-893 GCF_056398785.1 Paenibacillus sp. 01T422
CATGCAGCCATTCATCCCAAGTAACTCCTTGAAAAATCAGGCCAATTACGATTGCACTCGCGATAGAAAAAAGAAATCCATTTCTTGTTTTAAATCTCAGCAAAATCGAAAGCAATAATAGAAACACAGGCAATAACAACCAAATGCTGTAGTTAAAACCGGCACCAAATTGCTGACGCAGCAAATCATTTTCCCCTTGATGCCACTCGCCACTCCTATCACAAATCAAGAAAAAAGCGAAGGCGACACCCCCAGCCCCAATTGTGGTTGGCAGCAGCGCTTTAAATAAGTCTTTGACGGAGACACCTGTAGAAGAGGCTACAAGACGGTTCGCACTTGAAAAAGGTGAAGTCCGATCGCCGACAAAAGCGCCAGATACGAGTGCCCCTGCAACCATCGGCAAAGGGATCTGAAGCAGCACTGCAAGACCAATTAGCGGGATTCCGACCGAGCTTAGTGTTCCGGTGGAGGTGCCAAGCAGCATAGAAATACACACGGAAAGCACAAACGAAAATGTAAGAAAGAAACTAGGATCAACAATTCGAAGTCCTAAATCGATCATATAGGGGATAGTCCCGCTAGCTGTCCAGACAGGGATAACAACGCCGACTAAAGCGAGAATCCACATGACTTCTTTGGTATGCTTGACGCCTTCCCACATACTTCGCAGGATGCCTCTGAATGCAGCTCCGCCTCGCCAAACAATGACTACCAATGTTATGAGTCCAAAAGAAAAACCAATCGCCAAGGCGATATGAAGTAAATATGCGGCAGCGAGTCCACAAATAGTAATAAGTATCGTTACGCCGAGTTGTCTATTCGTTAACATGTTTTATTTTATCCTAACATTTCTCGAATCGTATTGAGGGTCTCTTGGATAGCCTGCTTAAGCG
>NZ_JBFTQB010001429.1:0-892 GCF_056398785.1 Paenibacillus sp. 01T422
GTTTCATGCTGTCGGCAGCCTTCTCCTGATGTCTATTGAGCTATAGTTTTCGTTAGCGTAATCATTTGTTTGTTTCATGCTGTCGGCAGCCTTCTCCTGATGTCTATTGAGCTATAGTTTTCGTTAGCGTAATCATTTGTTTACTCGGCTATTAATGTTTTAATAATTGCAAATTGAAGACCTTAGTAATCTCTGCATAGCCTACAATTCTAGATGCTTCTTGAATATTTATTATTTTACCAACCCACAGAGTATTTGGATAAGCTTCTGGAGAAATGAAGGTTATCGTACCCAGTACAGTCTCCCCCATTTCAACAATGTCTTTCTCGTAATAATGGTGTGCTCCACTTGTTAGGTAATTGTCAGTGACCAGATGGTTAGGACGATAACCTGAGAACACAGGTCTTGTTCTTACGCCATTTTTCAAAAAAGTTATTTTTGCTTCTACATCTGGTACAGACATGTTCCATCACTCCTAGACCTTGTTCATTTACCGTTTTCGTCTCTATTATATTTCTTTATACAAACTTAGTCTTCCTTTAATTGTAAGTATCCTGCACTTTAGTTCAATCATAGTATCCTTTCCATATATTTCTATATCCACCTCATTCACTCCAGAACCCATCTGTCGGGAATGAGATCAAGTTCTTGTGAAAATCGGGAATGGGATCAAGTTCTTGTCATTGGCGATTAATTCGGAACCACCGTTCTTCGTTAATAATAGGCACCTTTAACGGAATTGCATTAATTTCTTTTCTTTTTTCCGAAGAAACCTATGGCAGCAGCAATTGCAACGGCGATTGCAACCCACACACCAGTACTCATAAAATAACCTCACTCCTTTTAATGATAATACGAAACGAATGCTTTACAGCTCCAACTGGTATTTGCA
>NZ_JBFTQB010001430.1:0-888 GCF_056398785.1 Paenibacillus sp. 01T422
TCTCTGCGGAGGCTGCAGAAGTTCTACAAGTGCTGGTTGAGTCTGGATACAACGTTTTTATTGGAGGAGGTACAGGTTCAGGAAAAACAACTTTTCTTAATGCGCTTAGCGCCTGGATCCCAGCTCATGAACGCATTATTACGATTGAGGATTCGGCAGAGCTTCAGATACAAACCGTACCCAATCTAGTCAGAATGGAAACCAGAAACGCGAATACAGAGGGGAGAGGTGAAATCTCCATTCGGGATCTAATTCGTGCCTCGCTCCGGATGCGCCCGAATCGCATCATTGTTGGCGAAGTTCGTGGTGCTGAAGCGTTAGATATGTTGGCTGCGATGAATACGGGGCACGACGGCAGAGTATACACTATAAAGTGCATCAAATCATTTATACTTCACTGACTTAATTGATGATTCAAACGTCATGCCCTTGATTCCCTTGATCTTTGCGAGTGGCGTGTATAATACGATTTCTCCGAAGACCGTACGAATTACTTCTCCGCGTTCCTGATCATTCAGCATCGGCCAGATTTCAGACATTTCTATAAGTTGTTCAGTTATTGCTGTTGATGGGTTTGCATACAGATTCAGTTCTTTCAATTTTTCCCTAATCGCTTCTTCTTTTTTACTTTCCTCTGACATTCTCTGCCTCAGTTCATCCGAAGTAATCAAACTTTCAACAAACATATACTGCCACTTTTTCCTGCGTTCGTTCATATTGGCGAGTTCGCGTTGAAGATCTTGGATCATCTTCTGATTACTTTTAGTCTCAATTCTTAATTTTCCCGATTCTTTTAATGTAACACGATGATCTGCCCGAATACGATTGATATAATCCATCACCAACTGCTCAACATGAACTTGCCTGAACATGGGCATATCACAACTT
>NZ_JBFTQB010001431.1:0-883 GCF_056398785.1 Paenibacillus sp. 01T422
TCTCTGTAACGACTGGAAAACTTGTAACCTCCATTATCTATAGCAAAAAGACTGCATATGCTTCCCCAGTATGGGGAGTAATCGCAGTCTTTTTCGCTCTGTAGAGCACATTTGAGCGGAGCAATTTGTAAATAACGCCGATTTCTCCTGCTACTTTCCTCATCTGTTCCACTATATCCCAATTAAATGTAATCTGACGCTAATATCACCAAATCAAGCAACTTCCTTCTCCAACCGAAACTTTAGATGGAGTTTCTGCTGCTATTCCCTTTCCTGAGCCGCCGTAGCTCCGATTAACGGTAGATTTACCTTCTATTCGGCTGAGACAGACAATCAAACATCGTCCTCCTAATACGAAAAAAAGCCCTTCCAGAGCATGCACTCTTTCCAGGCTTCATTATTAAATACGGAACCGATATCCCGCGCCCCAAATCGTCTCAATATACTGCGGATTCGAAGGATCTTGCTCAATCTTCTCGCGCAGCTTCCGGATATGTACCGTCACTGTCGCGATTTCGCCCATGGCATCCATGCCCCAGAGGAGATCGAATAGCTGCTCTTTGCTGTACACTCGATTCGGATTCATCGCCAAATGTGTGAGCAGGTCGAATTCTTTGGTCGTAAAAACGACCTCCCGCTCATTCACAAAAACGCGGCGCGCTGTTTTGTCAATCATCAAACCGCGAATACGAACCTCGTCGTTCTTCGCTTCTCGCCGCCCCATCAGCCTTTCGTACCTGGCAAGATGCGCTTTGACCCTCGCTACCAACTCGCTAGGGCTGAAAGGCTTGATCATGTAATCATCGGCGCCGAGACCAAGGCCGCGGATTTTATCGATGTCTTCCTTTTTAGCGGAAACCATCAAAATCGGAATGTCCTTCTC
>NZ_JBFTQB010001432.1:0-883 GCF_056398785.1 Paenibacillus sp. 01T422
TTCTTGACCTTGCATCTGATGAGTTTGTCCCATCTTTTCATGTGCCTGCTCCTTTGCTATACTGAATTTGTGAGTGTAGCCCTCTTTGCAGAGGGCTTTTTTTATTTAAGCGTGGAGTAGAGCATAGCTTTAATTTCATTGAATGTTTCAATAAGTACAGGGTTTGATGAGTTCAAAATAGTCTCCTCATTATCTGCTCCGTAAATACGGCACACCGCCAAGACCGCTGACTCTACTTCCTGAAGCGTTGGCTTATCTGTTTGAGATGCTGCCAAGAAAATGTTAAGCGAGGCAAATCCCTCAAAACCTTCGATTGAACTGCTCATACAATCCCTCCATGTTCCTCAATATTCATTTTGTTGCATGATTAACCCGTTTTAGCGCAATTTCTGTATAATATTAATCACCATCACTCACCAACTAAGTTAAAGTTTAAGGAGGTAATTTAATGCACAATCGGTCGTATCTACAAATCAGGTCTGGAGTAGTCTATATCCACAATAGAACTTGTCCTATCGTCCCTCTTACTCCAGATGAAGAATTCAATCATCAAGTCCAAGATGGAACATGGTTACCATTTGAAAACGAAGAAGAGGCCATTGAATTTTATGAAGAAAGCTACGCAAGTTTATTTATTCGAGACAAATGCATGCTCTGTCAGCAATGATTCTTTTATCACCTCAATCCATTACGAAGAATCCCTTTCCGATTCGCTCAACATCTGCCTCGGTGGCTGGGCTCACCACGAACGGTTTGCCCTTTATTACAATTACATCCTCTTCGCCTTCCTTTAGGCTAAGAATGTGGTCTTCATACGGAAATTTGTCCATGCGTCCTCCAAAGGGAGAGAAGCAGCTTACGCAGCTCCGTGCTCCTCGCCTTC
>NZ_JBFTQB010001433.1:0-877 GCF_056398785.1 Paenibacillus sp. 01T422
GGAACATTATGTTTCTGAGGAGTATACGAAAGGTAGAATTTTTAGCGGATTTACCATCGGTGGAGGTAATTCATTATTAGCTCGAATTTATTTGAAATCACTAGAGATAAAGAAATCAGGTAAAGTGTGGTTTACTGACATTTGGTTAAAGAACGGTTGGCAATTGGAAAAAGACGTGTGGAGGGTGGAATTTCAACTAAGAAGACCTGTGTTAAAAGAATTGTCATTAGATACAATTGAACAATTATATTCAAAATTATCTGAGTTATGGGCATATCTGACTCAAGAATGGCTAACGATTAGACAACCGCAAAAAGATAATACCGCACGATGGAAAGTAAAGAGAAAATGGAGATTAGTGCAATCAGCTACTACGAACTATGAGGCATCACCATTAATAAGATCGGTAATCAAGCAAGGTGACATTATTAGGTTAATGAATCAAGTAACAGGGCTTYAAATGTCACTCGCTGCTAAATGTGATCATAGTTCACCCAGAGAAACATCGGATGTTATAAACTCATGGCTTGATGTTAAATTAAAATCAAAACAAACGAATTTCGAAGATCAAAAAGAACTAAGACAAAAAAGATTTTTATCAGATAATTGTGGGGGTAGTACTCATGAGGAATAAAGGAATCAAGACTGAAATGGCAATTTTATCGTTCGATGGATCTTATAATATAAAGATTTCTATTAACGATACTAAAGGTAGTACAGGCTATAATGATTCTGTTATTAAAGTAATTAATGAACTAATTGACTCACTTGATTTTAAAGAAGATTTCGATAAAGAGGGTTTTAATTTAGAAGATAAAGCAATTTCAATAATTGAGTCTGTTGCCATAATGCTTGGATCATTTGGCTGCACTTACGG
>NZ_JBFTQB010001434.1:0-877 GCF_056398785.1 Paenibacillus sp. 01T422
GCCCGAGGCCCGTGCAAACGCTTGCCAGAGAATCATCGCCGCGGTGCGAAAATATCCTCAATACCTAGCAGGCAGCGATCGCTTCGATACGCAATTAATCGAAGTCACGCAGGGCCGAATCATCGGCAAAATGGGTGCTGAGGGCATTTTCGCACTAACGGTCCCCGAAAAGGGGCTGGGTTTGGTGCTGAAGATTGAAGATGGTAATCAGCGAGCGCTGTATCCAGCTGTCGTTGAAGCGCTGAAACAGTTAGATCTGCTGTCGGCATCTGAAGTCCGTCAGCTTGCTGCTTTTCACACGCCTACCGTTCATAACTGGCAAGGAACCGAGGTCGGAATCATCCGCCCCGATTTCCAGTTGTAACATGGATTAACCGCAATTGCCGCTGCAGCTTCCACCCGAGGAACATCCTTTGCCGGTTGGGAGCGGGTTATTGCTGGGAACTTTGATAGAATCAGATACAGCGTGAGCGATCGTCGTGGACACGGTGAACAATAAATCGTCCAAGCGATCCTCCGCTTCTTTGAATCTGCGAACAGCCTCGACTTGATGCAACTTGTCCTGCACCTCATTCACAGCAGCCAGAGCTTCGTGGTAGCTCGGGTGATAATGCCCGAACCGCTCACATTCTTCGAAAGCATCTTTCTTTCTTGCAAAGACGGCTTTAAGCTGTTTCACTTCTGCACTGTTCTCAACAGCGTTCTTCCAATATAAATAATCTGCCACTTCAGCAGAGGAATTAATCATGTCACCCATGTCATAGGCCTGCATAAGAACGGCCGACATATCAATCGTTTCTGCTTCCAATGTCTGTAACATACCTATGTTCAACTTCCTTCCTCTTAAAGAGTATCTAACATCTCTACTATACCACAG
>NZ_JBFTQB010001435.1:0-875 GCF_056398785.1 Paenibacillus sp. 01T422
CAATTACAATAGGGGCTGTAGCTATTCCGAATCATCGTACAATGCATAGTACAATTATGCCTCGACTTGGGGGACTAGCTATATTCATTTCCTTTATCTCATCCGTTGCTATTATGTATCCCAAAATAATTCCATCACTTCCCGCCTTCTGGGGGTTACTAGTTTCAGCTTTTATTATTGAAACAGTAGGTATCCTTGATGATGTATACACTTTGTCTGCGAAGTGGAAATTGCTTGGACAAATTCTATCTGCAGTGATAGTAGCCTTATCGGGGTTCACAGTTGACCAAGTACATATTCCATTTGCTCAAGATATTTATTTCCCAGGATGGTTTTCAATATTATTAACAGTTTTATGGATTGTCGGCTTAATCAATGCCCTTAATTGGATAGATGGTTTAGACGGTCTGGCCACTGGGATCGCGGGAATTTCATGTATTACTCTCTGTATTATTGCAGGCATGACTGGAAATATCATGGTTCTGGTACTAAGTGCATCCTTGCTTGGAAGCTTAGCAGGTTTCTATATTTTCAACTCTGAACCTGCTTCGATTTTTATGGGTGAATCAGGATCTGCATTTCTTGGATTTGTACTGGCAGTCATTTCAATACTTGGTTTCAAACAAGCTGTATTCGTATCTTTTATCATTCCATTATTAATTTTAGGTGTTCCACTATTAGATACCATCCTTGCGATGACGCGTCGAGGTATTCAGGGTCGTCCACTGTATGAGGCAGATCGTGGACATGTTCATCACAGACTGACAGACATTGGGATTAGTCGTCGTAGCACGGTGTACACTTTATATGGCATTTCATCATTCCTTGGTATATGTGCCATTATACTGACAAAAGCATCCACATCTGCTATCACC
>NZ_JBFTQB010001436.1:0-871 GCF_056398785.1 Paenibacillus sp. 01T422
CATTCTCCCCATTCCTATTAAAATGAGATCACTAATTTGCTATTAGATTTGACTTATTTGCTTGATAGGCAAAATTTACTTAGTTCCTGCGTTTTGCCCACCATCCACATAAAGGATTTCACCTGTAACGAAATTGGCTGAATCCAGATATAAGACGGCATCCACGATGTCTTGAGACTCGCCCATACGACCTATCGGATGCAAACTAGCTAGTGCCTCATGTGTTTCGACAGCGTGCATGGGGGTTTTGATAACGCCCGGCGAAACGGCATTCACGCGAATACCACTAGCCGCATACTCGATAGCCAATGATTTTGTAGCCGACTTCAGACCACCCTTCGTCAATGAAGCAAGCACAGAAGGAACGTTCACTGACGGTTGGTCCACCAGACTTGTCGTAATATTCACGATATGTCCTGAACCTTGTTTCAACATCTCCGTAACAGCACGTTGCGTAACGTGGAAGAAGCCAACGACATTCGTAGATAAATACGATGCGAAATCCTCTTCGGTATACTCTGTAAATGGTTTAGACATGAAGATACCAGCATTATTGACTAGCGTATCAATGCGTCCGAAGTGCGCCAATCCTTCTTCGATTAAGTGCTGCGCTACCTTAGGATCAGCGATATCACCAGCTACATAGCGCACGCTTTTTCCGGTTGGATCGATTTCTTTTGCAACTGCTGCCAATGCTTCTTCGYGGCGCCCATTGATGACAACTTTCGCTCCCCGATTCACCATCTCAATCGTCATTGCTTTCCCGAGACCGCTGCTTCCGCCAGTAATCACTACTACTTTTCCTTGTATAGTCATGGGTTATTCTCCTTTATGATTTTCTGGATGTTAATTGTTCAGCTTGGCTTATATT
>NZ_JBFTQB010001437.1:0-870 GCF_056398785.1 Paenibacillus sp. 01T422
GTTCAATCGGCCTACGGACCGTTGTTAAGGCAGGTGTTACATAGGCTGCAAACACCGTATCATCAAAACCTACTACAGAAATGTCCGCTGGCACCTGCATACCAGCTTCCGATATCGCTTTCATTGCGCCTAGCGCCATCTCATCATTACAGCTAAAAACAGCGGTTGGCTGCTCTTCCAATGCAAGAAATTGCTGCATGGCCTTATGACCGCTTTCGAGATCATATAAGCCAGGAATTCGATAAATCGGCGGAATGCTAATTCCGTAATGCCTCATGGCTCGTTCGAAGCCGTCTTTCCGATTTTGAGCGGATTTAAAACCTTTGCGACCCTCAATCAACGCGATGCGCGTGTGGCCTTGTTCAATAAGATAGGAACAGGCCAGGAAAGCGCCCTGCTCTTCGTCAGACAGGATATTCAGCACCCCAGCTGTAGAGACTGGCCGATTGAGAACGACAAGCGGGATGCCTTTACTTACGATATGTTCAATAATAGCCTGGTCGTCATCACTTTGAGAGACAATGATGATCCCGTCAAAGCTTTTGCGGGTAATGGATTGAAAACTCGAATAGTCATCAATCCCCTTGACGATCAGTTGGTACCGGTCCTGGATGACCGAGTTGACGCCGCGGATGGCTTCATAGAAGAAGCCTGCTGAAGTTCCATTACTCAGTGTGGTAAAGAACAGTCCCAAATTATACGATCGATCGAGCACTAAGCTCTTTGCACTGTAATTGGGCGTATAATCCAGTTGCTCGGCTATGAGGCGAATACGTTCTTTCGTTTCCTCTTGAATAAGCGGACTATTATTAAGCGCCCTGGAAACCGTCGTATGGGACACACCCGCAAGCTTGGCAATATCCTTAATCG
>NZ_JBFTQB010001438.1:0-869 GCF_056398785.1 Paenibacillus sp. 01T422
ATACTAATATAGCCAGCCGCCTGCTCAGGTGTTTCGTAGCTCTTATCATGCAGAAGCCGCAAATAACCCATGATAAGCGTCAGTGGTGTGCGTAAATCATGAGAAACATTGGTAATCAGCTCGCGCTTCAAACGCTCGTTCCTTCTTTCCTCCTCAATCCTTTTCTGCAGATCTTCCACCATGAAGTTCAGATCCCGAGCTAGGGAACCAAGCTCATCTTGACTGCGTTCAACGACACGGTAATCCAAATTCCCCGTTGCAATGATGCGTAGACCACCAGCCAGTTCCTCAATGTGGCGCATTTTCTTTTGCGTCATGAAGTAGAACAAAAGGATGAAAACAGCAACAGCACTCAGCAAGGACATCGGGCTTTCACCCTTCTGATAGGTAATGTGCGGTTCTGGGATGCCGGAGACAATCAGATAAGATTTCTGCCCCATATAGTTGATAGGGTAAAAACTCGAAAATTCTTTTCGGCCATAATCCTGTTCCGTCCGGGTATTCATCGCGTTGCCTATCACATTGTGAATTTCGACATTTGTTTCCGCAGCATTTTGGCTTCGATATAAGACACGACCTTCCAGATCCGTTATTAGAACTTTGAGCTTCTGATCAGTCATCCGGTTTACATGATATTCGAAGAACTCCGGATTTCCCCCCGAAATTCCAGCACCGGACTGATCTCGTTGGTTTTGGAGGGTTGATAATTCATTAACCAGGCCACGGGCTTCACTATCTATTCGTTCAATTCCGTACTTATAGTCTATAACAGCCGCCCGCCGCATTTCTCCGAATAGATTAGAACAAATGCCATAAGTCATTGATCCTGCCAACAAACAAATGACAAAGGTTAGCATCAACTGCATCCG
>NZ_JBFTQB010001439.1:0-869 GCF_056398785.1 Paenibacillus sp. 01T422
ATGGTGGGCTGGCGGATACGGTCCATTAGCGGATGCCATCAAAAATAATATGGTGGGCTGGCGGATACGGTCCATTAGCGGATGCCATCAAAAATAATCCGAAGGCGAACTGGCAAGCTTATACGGCTCCTCTGGATGTAAATGGCGAATTCACGCCGCACATGGGGAACCCGTCGAATCAATACCTCGTTGTTCGTAAAGGCTACGAACATCCGGAAGCTGCTATTCAAATGGAAAACCTTTTGCTGCGTGATGAAGCCAAATTCGATGTGAAAGTAGCCATTGGCAACTATCCGCTGCGTATCGTTTTTGCACCGATGGATGAGATGGATGTTACGTACAAAATGATGAAAGAAGTACTTGCTGGCACGAAAAAACCGGAAGATTTGGATATCCCAGGCTACAAATTATTGAAAGCCGATGCGGAAAAAGTGAAAAAAGTGAAGCTAGAGCCTTATGACAAAAACGATATTCAGTACTGGGACCCGAATGCGGATCTAGGTACTTGGAAACGCATGTACTCTACTTTAGTTGGGATAGCACCGCTCCAGCAGCCATATAAGAAAACGTACAGCGTAACGTATTCCCAGACGAAAACGATGGAAAGCAGATGGGCTGCGCTGGATAAATTAGAGAAAGAAACTTTCCTCAAAATTATCATGGGTGCTGCACCGCTGGAATCCTTCGATAAGTTCGTTGACGATTGGAAAAAGCAAGGCGGAGACCAAATTATTACTGAAATCGATGCAAGCTTGAAATAGTCGCAAGATCAAATAAGGCGTCAGAGTATTCTGGCGCCTTTCCCTTAACAACAATGAATGGAAGTGATTGATAGGATGGTTACGAAGGGTTTTGCCAAACATTACTAT
>NZ_JBFTQB010001440.1:0-869 GCF_056398785.1 Paenibacillus sp. 01T422
ATCAAGGAATGATACAGAAAGGAATAAAGCATACGTTTATGCTTCTCAGTCCCGCCAGTGACCTCAATCTTACTAAGCGCCATTTTCCACTTCGCCTGCGCTGTTTGTTTGACAGATTCGAAGTTCCAGCCTGGATTCTCCGTTTGCAAATTCAGCTTGGCGTGCTCCATATCGGTGTAGGAAATCGCTACCTTTACATAAACCTCTTTTTGGTCAGATGTATCAAACCTGACATACCCGCCAACTTTACGATTGTTGGGAATTTCCGATTGTTCAGATTGGCTATCTTTGGTAATTTGAGAACCTTTGTAGGTGCCGACCTCAGTGAACGGCTGACTGAATTCAGCTGCAAAATAAACGGTGTAATTGTTCGTATTTTCAGCTAAAGTGCCGCTCCCCTTGCTGCCGCAAAATCCGCCAGCATTCACATACCCCGTCACCATGCTGCTATTTTTGTCAATTTGGATATTGGCATCCCTAACACCCGTGCCGTTAATACCCGTATTAATGAGCATCATCGCCTGCGTAGAGGCTGGATAGGTAAATCTGCCGATGCTCGTTCTCTCCGTTGCGGTAAATTCCGATCTTATGTTGTATTTATCCAACAAGACACTATAGTAACCCGGTATAGCAATTTCATTCTCACGTTGAAAAGGTGAGGCATAGTCCTCGAAATGCGTTGCCGGTGATTTTCCCAATTTGCCTACGACAGGTAAAAAGGGAATATTCTGCGCAATATCACAGCCAGGTCCGTCGATATGCGTCAAACTGAATCCAGCAATTGATTTACGATCATAATCATATCCTGAGCCCAAAGGCGATTTGCCTGAACCAAGGTCGTTGTAACCGGTATCCGGACTCCATTGAAT
>NZ_JBFTQB010001441.1:0-866 GCF_056398785.1 Paenibacillus sp. 01T422
GGCACGATGACCAATTTCCTCTAGCACTTGCTGCATCTCGACATTCATTCTTCCTGACGCTAGGCAAAGCAGTATGTCGGCTTCTTTCACTTTTTTCAGCGCAGTCTGCTCTCTTGGACTAACTTTCTTGCTGTGATCGAGCAAAGTACCGTCCAAATCACTTACGATAAGCTTAATCATCTAAGTCATCTCCTTTTGCCAATACGATTTCAACTTCACTTGCCAGTAATCTCTCTTTCATTTCAGGGCTTAAATCTTGGTCTGTGACTAGGATATCGATGCTTTCAAAACCTACCACGCGATGAAATAACCGCTTACCGAACTTAGAGTGATCCGCTAAAACGATGACTTGGTCGGCATGTTGGATCATGGCGCGAACTAAATAGCTATCCTCTTCGTTAGGGGCCGACAGCCCTTCCTCTGTAATTCCGCAGGTCCCGATCAGAAGCTTATCGACGTGGTAATCATTTAACATCTCGATGGCTTTCGCGCCGTATACGCTATGGTGTTTACTATCCAACACGCCACCTAGAATATGGATCGTAGTTTCGTCTTTACGGGTTAAAATAGCAGCAATTTCTATCGAGCTTGTCACTACAACATTCTGTTTGGATGTTAGTGCAGTTGCTGCGTGTAGAACTGTCGTGGAGGCATCCATCATGATGTAGTCGCCATCCTGAATAAGTCCGGCAGCTGTTTTGCCGATGGTTAGCTTGGAAGATGATTCTGCTTGGAGACGTTGTTCATAATTGCCGACTTCCTTCGAAAGTGTGGGGAGGATGGCGCCGCCGCGTGTCCGCACAATACGGCCCTGTTCTTCAAGTTTGACCATGTCACGCCTGGCGGTATCTCTCGAAACATCATAC
>NZ_JBFTQB010001442.1:0-865 GCF_056398785.1 Paenibacillus sp. 01T422
TCGCTAACGTATGCTCACCGCGTGAATCCTCCGCTGTAACGCTGTAAAACAAGCTTAATCGCTAACGTATGCTCACCGCGTGAATCCTCCGCTGTAACGCTGTAAAACAAGCTTAACTAYCGGGAGGGAAGCCAYCTCGCCTCCGCAACCTTGCTGTAACGCTGTTTTCCATCGCTAACGTGACTCCCCGCGCGAATCCCTCGCTGTAACGCTGTAAAACAAGCTTAACTATCGGGAGGGAAGCCACCTCACCTCCGCAACCTTGCTGTAACGCTGTTTTTCATCGCTAACGTATGCTCCCCGCGCGAATCCTCCGCTCTAACGCTGTAAAACAAGCTTAACTACCGGGAGGGAAGCCGCCTCTCCTCCGCAACCTTGCTGTACGCTGTTTTTCATCGCTAACGTATGCTCCCCGCGCGAATCCCTGGCTGTAACGCTGTAAAACAAGCTTAACTACCGGGAGGAAGCCGCCYCGCCTCCGCAACCTTGCTGTAACGATGTTTTTCATCGTTAACGTGCACTCACCGCGCGAATCCCCCGCTGTAACGCTGTAAAACAAGCTTAACTGCCGGGAGGGAAGTCGCCTCGCCTCCGCAACCTTGCTGTAACGCTGTTTTCCATCGCTAACGTATGCTCACCGCGCGAATCCCCCGCTGTAGTGCTTTAAAACAAGCTTAACTATCGGGAGGGAGGGAAGCCGCCTTGCCTCCGCAACCTTGCTCTAACGATGTTTCCCATCGCTAACGTATGCTCCCCGCGCGAATCCCCCGCTGTACGCTGTAAAACAAGCTTAACTACCGGAAGGGAAGCCGCCTTGCCTCCGCAACCTTGCTGTAACGATGTTTTTCATCGTTAACGTATGCTC
>NZ_JBFTQB010001443.1:0-848 GCF_056398785.1 Paenibacillus sp. 01T422
TTATTTTTTGTTTTGTTTAAACTGTCGATATCGGCACGCAAATCGCGATTTTCCTGCAAATATTTATGCATTTCCACGTACAGCTGCGTATAGGTGTGCTGATGAATGCTCATGTAGACTGCGCTCCCAATGATGGCTCCCGAAACCATCAGTGCGAAGTTCGCAAGTAAGCGCTGATAGCGGGCAAAGGGAGGGATCCTCAAGGTTGGTGGCCTCCCTTGCAAATCATTTGGATGAGCGAGGTACCGATTTGCGCTCCCACGAAGGCGACGACAATCAGAATGATTTGTTTGATCGCAGGATTCAAATGACCAACAGCTACATGGCTTTCTATATAGCGTATCGGATCAATTGTGCCGCCCACAGCAGCCACCATGGCCCAGATTTTAATATTTTCAGCCACAGTCATCATTTTCTCCGTCGGTGATTGAAGGGTCAGCACAGCCGCAATGCCGCTCAACATGCTGCCCCCGAAGACGACCCCGAAAGCAATGCAGAAGTATAAAATAATATTTGCCCAAAAGATTCCCATGACTTTACCGCTTCCTTTCCAGTCCGTATGAGGACAAACTCTCTATACTTAATGTATGGGAATGCACGTCTACAATATGATAATATGTAAGGAATAAAATGAGAGCAGGGAGGAAATGCTGATGAGTTCGTTTGTACACTTGCACGTGCATAGTGAATACAGTTTATTGGATGGTGCCGCACGCATGGAGGAGCTTGTTACACAAGCAGCTAATCTGGGCATGACCTCTCTTGCTTTGACGGATCACGGTGTGATGTACGGGGCTATTGCCTTCTACAAAGCGTGTAAGCAACGTGGTATTAAACCCATTATTGGG
>NZ_JBFTQB010001444.1:0-844 GCF_056398785.1 Paenibacillus sp. 01T422
ATATATATGTCTGCCGAAGACTGTCTTTTCTAATACGACAAAGGATATAAGTACAATAAACGCGAAGATCAACACAGGATAAGGAATTCCGAGTAAATATCCGTTACCAATTTTGGCATAGTTGGAATTCATTCCTGATATCGCGCCAGCATCCGCATAATAAAGTGCGAGTGACCTCGCAATAGTCATCATAGCGAGCGTGGCGATAAATGCTGTGATTTTGCCATAGGTAATCATAAATCCGTTAATAAGGCCGAGTACAATCCCCATCGCCAAGCCTAGCAAAATCGAGATACCAATCGGCAAATGGTAAGTGACCTGTGCAGCCATAATCACCATACCGGATAGCGCCAGGATGGAACCGACGGATAAATCAATACCTCCTAGAATAATGACAAACGTCATGCCTACAGATATAATGCCTACGATTGAAATTTGTCTTAATACATTCGTAATGTTAGCCACACTGAGGAAATGCTCACTTAGAATAGATGCCAACACAACAAGAACAATAAAGGCAAAAATGACACTGTATTGTTCCCAAATTACTTTTACCCCAAATCTGTTTTTAGGGGTAGGGGGTGCACTCAAATCAGCTACTTTTATCACTACATTCCCTCCGCTATTCCGGCTGCTAATGCCATAATTTTTTGTTCATTGGCTTCTGTGTGATCTAATTCTCCATGAATAGTCCCTCGATGCATGACTAGAATACGGTTACATAATCCAAGAAGCTCCGGTAATTCCGATGAAATGACAATGACTGCTTTTCCTTCCGCCGCAAATCGCGAGATAAGATGATAGATCTCACTCTTGGCTCCTACATCAATGCCTCGTGTTGGCT
>NZ_JBFTQB010001445.1:0-843 GCF_056398785.1 Paenibacillus sp. 01T422
CCCATGAGCTATACAGAAAAACTTGTCTCATGCCATAAGCAGCACTCATGATGCCACCCAGGAAGCTGCCGATAATGCGCGCTGCTCCAAGGCTGAGTAAGCCGTTCAGCGTTTGACCGCTGGCTTTCCACTCGGAAGGCACTTCACGGTTGATGAACGTCGCGAGAGTGACAGACAATACGATGAAAATAATACCATGCAGCATCTGCACGGGTAAAACCCAATGCGGCTGGTCAATGATGGAAAATAAGAACCACCGGACGGCAGACCCGAACGCGGCAATGATCAGCAGCATGGAGATCGAAATGCGCTTGAAGATCCAACCGGAAAACAGCAAAAACGGCAGCTCGCTCATCGATGAAATAACCATTGACCAACCTAGCAGCAAGCTATCAGCACCCATTTCCTTGAAGTAAATGGGGAAGAAGGCATAATAATAGCCAAGTGTAACTTGTACAATAAAGTTAATGCCCAAATAAAACATCAGCTTCCCATTACGAAAAAGCTCCCGAAACCGTTTGCCGGTTACGTTGGCCTGACGGCTCGCCGCTGGCGGAAAACACCATAACAGCAGCAAAGCAGCAACCATCGTTCCAGCATAGACAGGGAACATGGAATTAATGTGCGATTTGGCAACGAAACCAAACACGAGCGACATAGTAGCGAATCCGATGGTGCCTCCAAGCCGAATCCAACCAAAATTCCATTTGGGGCGCCGATCCAATTCTTCCAGTGTAATCRCATCGCTTAACGCAAATATAGACGTTTGAAAAAACATAAACACACAAATTAATACAAGCAAATAAGCAAACTGATGTGAAACCGGGAAGAACATAATGGAAG
>NZ_JBFTQB010001446.1:0-838 GCF_056398785.1 Paenibacillus sp. 01T422
ATTATAATGATTGCCCCCGTTATCCACTATTGCCCATTATATCATACATTTTATTCCATTAATTTGCCCTTTAGTTAAGCGGTAAATTTATCATTGTTGGCAATCGGAATTTCTCGAGGTATACGCCCGAAAATCGAACTCGCTATAAAGTAGGTGGATTTGTGTCGCAAGGCTACAATGTAGGGACATTTGTGCATTTTTTGATGACACAAATCCTCCAACATTAAAATAAAAAAGCCTGATTCCTCAGGCATTTACATTAAAAGTTATGTAGGCACTTTTGTGTCATTGGACATCAGGGGATATTCAAGATTTGACCTGGATAAATAAGATTAAGATTCGAAATCCCGATCTACCTGGATTTTCTGTCTATAGAAAAGGGAGGAACACGATGACTTCTGTGCCTATATTCTTTTCGCTTTGAATATGGATCGTTCCGTTATGAAGCTTGACTATTTCGCTAGCGATAGATAGACCGAGCCCTGTTCCTCCAGTCTGCCGAAATCTAGAAGCATCCACCCGGTAGAATCTCTCGAATACCCGCGGCAATTCTTCTGACGGAATGCCAATACCATGATCTTTAATACGTATTTCTGTCCCATTGAGCTCAGCGTTCATTGATTTTGCTTCAGATAAAATGATTTTTATTTCATCTTTGCTATATTTGATCGCATTATCAAGCAAAATGAGTAACAATTGCTTCATTTTCGAAGCATCTGCGTAGCATAATATGGTATCCGTCGTTGACTGTACAGTAATTTCTCTTTGATGAGAATTATGGAGTAAAGCAGCTGTATTTTTAGAAAAGGTTACAAATTCTATTTGTTCACGTTTCCAT
>NZ_JBFTQB010001447.1:0-830 GCF_056398785.1 Paenibacillus sp. 01T422
TGACGGTATTATCAGATAAAAATTTTTCCTCTTTCCAAACGCTTTGATAAATTTTTTCTATATTAAAGACTTGCCCACGGTGGCTGGCCAAGAGCTCGAGAATTGAAAATTCCAGCGGGGTAAGTGATATTTCTTTCCCACGTACGGATACATGATGACGGCTAATATCCATAATTAAATCATCCAATTCAAGAATCGCTTTGTCAGAAGCTTTAGTGCCGTTTGCCCCCGTCAATGACTGCCTGCGAAGATGTGCTTTGACTCGTGCAATCAGCTCTAACGGATTGAAGGGTTTCGCCACATAATCGTCGGCGCCTGTCGTCAAACCTGTTATTTTATCGATATCCTCCCCTTTCGCTGAAAGCATAATGATCGGAACGCTCGTTATTTCTCTTATTTTAAAACAAGCTTTAATCCCGTCCATCACTGGCATCATCACATCCAAAATAATGAGATTCACCGTTACGCTGCGAAGCAGATCCAGTGCCTCCACTCCGTTCTCAGCCTCAAAAACACGATAACCTTCGTTTTGCAAATAAATGCGGATGATATCCCGAATTTCAAGATCATCATCGGTCACTAATACGGTCTGAGTCATTTCGTTTCCTCCTAAAGAGCACATATATCAACATAAGCACAAGCGGCAGCCAAATGAATTTGAGGCCATATGAATATATGAGTGTGCCGATGCTTTGGGCATGATCACCAACGAAGTGACCGATGGTAAAGAAAACTAGCGTCCACACGAACCCGGTGGTGTATGAGAAAGCAGCGTAACGTCGAAACGACATGCGATTAAGGCCTGCTACATAAGGCATGACATGGCGAAC
>NZ_JBFTQB010001448.1:0-830 GCF_056398785.1 Paenibacillus sp. 01T422
TATCAAGGCTTTGGGATGTAAAGTTTTTCTTTACACTGTATAGGTTTTTGGACGACAGAGTAACTCAGTTCTTAAGTCTTTCAATTAGATAATCATATTCATAAGATGGCATATCATAAAGTCCCATCAATCTAAAACACTCAATACCAAGGTTGGTAAGAACCATTCTTCCAGGAATAACATCTCTCCAACTACTCACTACATGAAAATTTGCTTCAGCAATGCTATTTGTCAACATATTAGTTGTTACAAAACCTTGTATAACACTTTGCCCTAATGTCACCCTTTGTAGGATTCCTAATTGAACTAAATCATGAATCTCTTGTAATATCGAAATTTCTTCGTGCGTGTAGCCTTCCTTATCATTTGGGCGCAACTCGTGATTTCCAGTCTTTACATAAATAGACATAAGACACATTTGGCGATAAGTCATATTGCCTGCTAACTTTAAAGTATGGTTTGCATCTCCAATTGTTGTATGATCACTGAAGGATACATTAATAAAAATGTTACTTATATATTTAGATTTATTCTCTTCATGCTCGATTTTACATTTTGTTAAAACTCCCTCAAAAACCTCTTCTGCCTTGGATCGATAGTTCTCATTGTTAGCAAAGAAGTAATCATCATCTCTTAAAGTCTCTCCTGAAGAACACTTTTCCTTTATTTTTGAGATACAATATTTTGCAACTTCACCAACCCTAAATTCTTCTCGCTTAGATAACTGACGGGATGCATAGTCAGATATAATAGATTTTACAGGGCCGGCAATTAGACCTGCTCCTGGAACCATAGATAGCACTCCTGCACTAGTTTCGAGGATCACATCT
>NZ_JBFTQB010001449.1:0-830 GCF_056398785.1 Paenibacillus sp. 01T422
ATTTTGGCTTTGTCGCTTGGATCAATTCTGCCCGAGATGATGAGCTCTTTGGCATGAGAAGCTGCTTTGTTCGTCATGAAAGTCACGAGAAGCGCCGTTCCAAGCGCTCCTGAAACGTTACGAAGCGTCTGCGACATCGCAGAACCGTGTGCATTCAAGCGCCGCGGCAGTGTATGTACAGAAGATACTACTCCAAATTAAAAAATCAATTTATGAAGATAACCAACTATTAAGCCAACTATCCAATAAACTGTAAGTTGCTGTCCTTTATTTTTAGATTTATTGCTATGGAGCATATCTAATAGTACAATTTTTATGTTCATGAGTACTCCCGCTCTTGTGTTACAATCGAACCAGCATGATCTTCTCAAATAACTGTCGGAGGGCGGGCTGGGCCTATGGGTAGATGGGGCCTCATCGCTGTTGTTTGCAGGCTATCACTTGAATTTACAAATGCCATAAGCAACACGCGAAAGATTAACTTCCGCTGCGGTTTACCTTACACCATCCACTCGACTGCTTGCTGGAGGTTGTTTGTAAACATGTGTCAGATAAATCTGATTAGTTTAAACTGTACGTCATGGGAGGCATTCGGAAAATGATAATAGTTAAACTATATGGTACGGGGATCAGAAAATGATTTCGTGGCAAAACAACTGGTTCAGTCTTGGGAGCATGATACGGACACGCTGTCAAGTTCTCACTCCTTATGAATCAATCAACTTCCCATCAGAGATTGTAAAAGTATGGTCACATAATAATTGAATATCTTCTTTGTTATGCGATGTCATCACGATTAACTTATGCTCATCTTTTAGTCTCTCTAGCAC
>NZ_JBFTQB010001450.1:0-824 GCF_056398785.1 Paenibacillus sp. 01T422
AAACACTTCTCCGGATCCGCAAAATCAGGAAATGGTTTGCCGGAAAGCCGACCATCTTGATCGAGAACTGAAAAATAATGAAGCAGAACTTAAGGGAAATTCAATTTACACTGGACTCTTTAAGTTCGTTTTCAATCCACAGAATATGAAGAGCTGCGAATCGTTATGGCAAACCGTGAGACCGTGGTTAAACGGCTTGTAAGTCAGTAAACCAGACCCACCGTTGGATAGAGATTGTCTTTCCTGAATTAAGACAAGTCTTTAAAATCCTAACCTGCAAAGGTGCTTTGGTAACCCTTCGCCTCTTTCCTCTGCCGACCAGATCTTTGTAAATTAGTGCCTAGCGATATCATTTCTGGCTGGCAAAAATCCATGGAACGGCATTCGGGTGTACGTAGAGCCAAATTGCTCGTCGAGCTGGCTAAGAAAACCATTGGTTTCAAACAGGCTACACACGCTTACAAACTCCATCTTGAGCAACTTCTTTATTCGTTACTTAAATGATATTTAACATTCACCTATTCAGTATATCGATCCTACAATGACCAATCGGTTATCCAATACTGAGGTCTACGGAAAAATTATATCAACTGGCGATATGCCCTCAAAGAAATAATGGCTCTCAAAACAGCTACAGCATTGGGATTATTGCAGAAGAAGTCTGTTACGCTACAAAGCAAGGTAAGAATTAGATCATTTTACTTTGGAGGAGACTCATTTCTTTCTAATCTTTCCGGCACTGAGAGCTTTTAAATACGTATTTCTTAAACTTTTAATTTTACGGTACATCGTTTTGTCTTTGAGTCTGTTAAACAGATCATGGG
>NZ_JBFTQB010001451.1:0-1196 GCF_056398785.1 Paenibacillus sp. 01T422
GTGTAATTTACATACTATCCTTCGATTGCCTACCGGGATTTTTTATGCCCAAGGTGTTAAAACGAATGTACTGTTTTTTTTGCGTGGAGAAAAAGAAAAGAATAATACAAATGAAGTATGGTTCTATGATATGAGAACAAATATGGAAAGTTTTGGGAAAAGAAACCAACTCTCTGAGGAACACTTTGAACTATTTGTTAAAGCTTACCAATCCGAAGATAGAGCAAATGTTAAGGATGAAAGATGGACAAATGTTTCCCGCGAGCAAATACGGGACAAGAATGATAGCTTAGATTTTGGATTAATTGCAGATGATTCAATGACTACTTATGATAACTTACCAGACCCAATTGTGAGTGGTGAAGAAGTTATGGCTCAACTTGAAGAAGCAGTTGACTTAATTATGAGCGTAGTGAAGGAACTGAAGTCATTGGAGGTTAACAGCTAATGGCAAAAGGAGAGGAGCAGCAATTATCCCAGTTGTCGGAGGATGAGAAACCGTATGAAGTGCCAGCAAACTGGGTTTGGACGAAACTGGGGAAAATAAGCAAAATAAAAGGGGGAAAACGGATACCCTCCGGTCACGTACTAATACAAGAAGTAACTAAATATCCTTATATTCGCGTTACTGATTTCGCAAAAAACTCTATAGATATTGAAAAAGTAAGGTATATACTAGATGAAACCTATACTAAAATAAAGAGATATACAATCTCGAAAGATGATTTGTATATTTCAATAGCTGGTACTATTGGAAAGGTAGGGGTAATACCGGATTCACTGAATGGAGCTAATCTTACTGAGAATGCTGCTAAAAGTGCGAATCGTATCCTTCTGAAAGTGTTAATAACTGGGGAGTAATTAAAACAACTGCGATTCAGCATATGGAATTTAATGAGTTGGAAAATAAGCAGTTACCTTTAAAACTTTCTCCTAAAAAGCAGCACGAGTTAAAAGAAGGAGACATATTAATTACTCGTGCTGGTCCAAGAATTCGTGTAGGAGTATGTTGTTTGATTAAGAACGTAAGACCACGTCTATTGCTTTGTGATAAAGCATACCGTTTTAATGCTCTTGAGAAAAAGACCTTACCTGAGTTTCTAGTATATCAACTGAATACATCGTTGATTTTGGATGAAATATATCGAATGAAAACTGGAATTTCTGACAGTGGTGTAAACTTGACCCAAGAATGG
>NZ_JBFTQB010001452.1:0-806 GCF_056398785.1 Paenibacillus sp. 01T422
GTTAATAGGTGCGCCTTTTCATATAACGATGCCTGTATTCATGTATAACGCTGCGAATGGATACGAAATGCAAGTCGCTTCAGTGACTTCCGTACTGCTGATGGTGCCGGGCATCGTGCTGCTGTTTTTCCTGCAGCGATTCATGCGTTCAGAATATTTGGCTGCATTCGGGAGGGTTTAAGATGGGCATTACCATACAAGGTTTGAACAAGGGTTACGGGAAAAAGCGGGGGATCACAGATATTAATCTTGTTCTGCCAACAGGTGGGCTGACAGCTATTGTTGGGCCGAGCGGATGTGGAAAAACGACACTCCTCAGGACGCTGGCTGGATTCCTGAGGGCAGATGATGGGCGCATCTTGTTCGGTTCGCGAGATGTGACCGATACTTCTCCGCAGCAGCGGCAAGCAGCGATGGTTTTCCAGCATTATGCCCTCTGGCCGCATATGAGTGTCTTCGACAATGTCGCTTATGGACTTAAGCTGCAAAAGGTTGCTAAACAAGATCGCGAAGCGCGAGTGCGCGCCGTGTTAGAGCGGGTCGAGATTGATGCATCCGACGCATCTTCACGGTACCCGCAACAGTATTCCGGCGGACAGCAGCAGCGGATCGCGCTGGCGAGAGCTCTTGTTGTGCAACCGGAGGTGCTGCTTCTCGATGAGCCGTTATCGAATCTGGATGCCAAGGTCCGGCAGCGGCTTCGGGTCGGCATTCGCAGCATCCAGCAATCTTTTGGCATTACAGCTGTATATGTAACTCACGATCAAGAAGAGGCGTTATCGATGGCTGATTACATTATCTTGATG
>NZ_JBFTQB010001453.1:0-805 GCF_056398785.1 Paenibacillus sp. 01T422
GATGGTAAAGATGCCATCGTCTTGTTAGGTTAGACGGCGATAAGCACTAGGTGACAAACCGAACTTTCTTTTAAACAACTTGGAAAAGTGAAATTCATCATAAAATTGCAAATGGGCGGCAATTTCTTTGATGGATAAGCTCGTTGTCTCCAGCGATATTTTGGCCGACTCGAGCTTTAGATTCAACATATATTCGCTAGGGGATAGGCCTGTTATTGAGCGGAAACGAGAGAAAAACGTAGTCCTGGACATGCCGCTTAGGGTTATAAGTTCATCAACCCGGATCACTTTGTCCAAATTCCGGTGGATGTAGATCATAATTTTATTAAGCTCTGTATGGCGGGCGGGAAGGACTGCAGAATGCTCTCTAGCGAAGAGAAGCATCACTTCCTGCAGGATGATATTGGTAGAATAAGCGTATCCAAATGGTTCAGCAATCAACAAATCAATGATTCGTTCACACAGCTGAATGACTTCAGCTACCTTCCCCGTTGAAACTACTTCGTTTATCGGGAGCTGCAGAGCATGCATGGCATCCAGGGAGCTGAAGTCGAGAAAATAAAACTTCCAGTCATTCTCCTGACATCTGTAAGCGGTGGGTATCCCCTCCGGCACGATAAAATAAGTGCCTGCTTGCAAGTCATAGTGCTGTTCCCCTTGAGTAAGATGACCCTTTCCTTCATAGGTAATAAATAGGCCGGGAGCCTCAAAACCATTCGGTTTCATGATCGTGTAGGTGTCATTGGCTTGCACTTTCCAAATCGAAATAAATGATGCGAAAGGAATGGGGGTACTGCCTAAATTG
>NZ_JBFTQB010001454.1:0-799 GCF_056398785.1 Paenibacillus sp. 01T422
CTTAATAAAGTGCTAAGTGATGCTCAGGCTCAAGCGGAGTCTCAAATTAAGTAAGTTTTTCCAATTAACCTTAAGGGCGCTGACCTCCGAGTTGCATGTTTGTGCAAGCGGGGGACAGCGTTTCGATTTTTAAATGCAATATAGGAAGGATCTGGATAAATTGAACTACTCGATGAATAACCGTGTAAAGCTGACAGGTTGGCTGTTTATCGGCATAGCGGTATTAATGATTTGTTTGTTTTACTTCTATCCCATGATTCAGGCGCTGCTGCTGTCATTCAAAACTGGTGCAGGAGCTAATCTGCATTTCAATGGAATAAGCAACTATAAGCGGCTTTTTAGCGATAAAACGTTCTTTACAGCGGTAAAAAATACGTTTCTCTTCTTAATCATTCAAGTACCGATTATGATCGTTCTAGCAATGATGATCTCTGTCTTATTGAATGACAGCAAGCTTCGTTTCAAAGGATTTTTCCGAACAGCGATCTTCTTGCCGTGTGTGACCTCGCTTGTTGCTTACTCCGTCGTATTCAAATATTTATTTGGCRATGATGGACTTATCAACTTAGCTTTAGTGAAAATTCACTTGATTGCACAACCTATTCAGTGGATTTCTGATCCTTTCTGGGCGAAAATTACGATTATTATTGCCATTACATGGCGCTGGACAGGATATAATATGATTTTCTTCCTTTCCTCCTTGCAAAATATTGATAGCTCGATTTATGAAGCAGCACGCATCGACGGAGCTTCTCCGTTCAAACAGTTTTTCTTTATTACGTTCCCCATGTTAAAACCC
>NZ_JBFTQB010001455.1:0-792 GCF_056398785.1 Paenibacillus sp. 01T422
GCTCCAACTGGGCAAGCTTGTCTTCCAAGAATCGTACAGTTGGATTATTGCCTCTTGAGTACACGAAATTTTCTTGCTCATCCACTCTTGCCAAGTTGAATTGATCATACGTATCGAAGGAAAATAAACTTGTCTGGTAAATCGGAACATTGATAGAGCCATGGTGTTGGTGATCATGTTCATCATGCGCCACGATCGAGAACATTTTCTCATTAGCAGTCATTAGCCTTTCACCGCCCCTTGGGTTAATCCTTCCACAATAAACCGCTGTGCGAGAGCGAACAATAGAATTGTTGGGAGTACAGAAAGCACGGTTCCAGCGGACATCGAACCCCAATCCACATTAAATTTGAGAATAAAAGAATTCATAGCTACTGGTAGCGTTTTAAGCGATTCATTATCAATAAACATAACGGCCAAGAACAGCTCATTCCAGTTCTGTACGAAAGCAAAGATGAACATGGAGGAGATACCTGGCATCATAATTGGAATGATCACTCGCATTAAGGCAGACAGCTGGGAACAACCGTCGATCATCGCCGCTTCCTCCAAATTGGACGGAATTCGCTGGAAAAAGCCTCGCAGCATAATGGTGGAAAAAGGAATCAGAATGACCGTATACATTAAAATCAAGGAGATTCGTTGATTAAGCAAATGCATATTTGACATCATCATATAAAGAGGAGCCAATGAAATGAAACCTGGAAGCATTTGCGTAATGAAGAAACCAAGCATAATTTGTCTATGCCCTCGAAACCGGAATCGCGCGAGCACATAGGCGCTGCATATAGC
>NZ_JBFTQB010001456.1:0-789 GCF_056398785.1 Paenibacillus sp. 01T422
TATGTATCCCCTTCAAATTCATGGTGAATCTTTGTAATATACATCTTTCTAACATAAGGCATAAACACCTTATAGATCTGTTCTCCTCCAAAAATGAAGACTTTATCCTCACTTTGGCACAGATCAAAAATGTCATTAATGGAATGAGCGATTTCACAGCCTTCTATCCTCAGTTCTTTATCTCGGCTTAGGATAATATGTTGATTTAATGATTTCGATATTATAGTAATCAGCTAAAATGAAATCGCCTAAAGTGGTTACTGTCAGATTTTGATATTTAGGCTGGGATTCATATTCAACTAACTTTTCACTAACACTGTCAAGTCTATATAAATAATCCGAAGTTAGAACAAGTACGGAATTATACCTTTTTGATACAGAAACATCTCGTGGAAACCCTCTAAAGTTTCCACACCATTCGGTTAAATCATCGTTTGTGAATTTAATCCAAGTCCAGTTTTGGGAATTCCAGGGGCTCAAAATATCATAAATCCTCTCCTTGCATTCTCCTGATTGTGGCTGATTTATTACCTCCGCTTTGATTATCATCATTTATCCTCCATAATTCGTCTAAATCTACTTATAGATATTCAAATATCGTATTCAACTTTCCTGCCCAACTGCTGGCCACCACGCTAACCCATTAGGTGAATAAAAAAAGAGACCCACAGCAACGGGCCGCGAGTCTAAGTTATATATTTTAAAGGGGGTCTTGATTCTTAGTATAGGCTTAATTCATTAAGACAGAATGAAAATAATATTTCAATTTGATTACATCTTTCAACTAAT
>NZ_JBFTQB010001457.1:0-784 GCF_056398785.1 Paenibacillus sp. 01T422
AGATAGCAAACAGGCCTGTTAAATATTTGCCTAATGTTTTGAGAACAATCTCTTGCTGGCCGATAAATTCATCAACCATCAATGCAACTTGCTTGTCCCCTTTACGAACAACGACAATTTCTGTTTCCTCTTCAAGATCCTCATTGAAATCCGGCACTTCAAACAACGAGCTTAAAGATACAAGAGGAATAACTGACTTGCGGTAATCCACCATTTTGTTCCCATGGATGTTGCGAATCTGATTCTTCTGAATCGCTGAAGTTTCCACAATAGAGGATAACGGAATCGCATATTTCTCACTGCCAAGTCGTACTAACATAGCCGAAATAATAGAAAGTGTAAGTGGGAGCTGGACAGAGAATTTGCTTCCTACGCCAGGCTTCGAGTCAACTTGTACATGTCCGCCAAGCATTTGAATCTTGGTTTTTACCACATCAAGTCCTACGCCGCGACCAGAGATGTCTGAAATTTTTTCGGCTGTACTGAAGCCAGAGGCGAACAGTAAGTTGTAAACTTCTTTGTCCGTCAACTTTGCAGCTTGCTCAGCCGTTACAAGTCCATTTTTAAGAGCCGTTTTTAATACTTTCTCTCTATAAATGCCTTTTCCATCTTCTTCTATTTCAATAAACACATGATTACCGCTATGGAAAGCACGAAGCTGGATGGTCCCATGCTCGCTTTTCCCTGCTGCTACACGATCACTGATTGACTCAATACCATGATCAACAGCATTGCGCAGTAAGTGGACAAGCGGATCACCGATCTCATCGATGACAGTACGGTC
>NZ_JBFTQB010001458.1:0-782 GCF_056398785.1 Paenibacillus sp. 01T422
GGGAAATGATGTGCAGCAAAGGAAGTACGCAGCTTATAGCTGCAAGTGACAGGAACAAATAATTAATTGTATAAAAGATTTTCTCATCCCATGTTGATTTCATGAGGGGAGGCTCCTTTCTTACCACAGTCCTTGATCGAATTTCCGGGCAAGTTGGTTCGCAAGAAGGACGAAGAAGAAACCAGCCAGAGATTCAAACAACCCGACCGCCGTCGTTAAACTGAACTGTCCTCCCTGGACACCTACGATATAAATATAGGTGCTGATGACATTCGAGACATCCGAAACAGCTGCATTTTGGAGTGTATATACATGATCAAACCCGACTTCCATGACGTTGCCCATACTCAGAATCAACATGAGAATAATCGTGCTGCGAATGCCAGGCAGTGTGACATGCCAGATCTGCTTCCATTTGGAAGCACCGTCGATGCTTGCAGCCTCGTACAGATGCGTATCAATCGAGGTAAGCGCTGCCAGATAGATGATCGCTCCCCAGCCTGCTTCCTTCCAGATCCCAGAACCGAGGAAGATAGCGATCCAGCTGTGTTCCTGATACAAGAAGGCTGTAGTGTGACCCGTCCATAGCTCCAACAGCTTGTTAATAACACCGGATTGCTGAGAGAATATGGTAACGACAATGCCTCCGACAATGACCCATGAAAAGAAGTGAGGTACATAGATCAGCGTCTGAACCATCTTTTTGAAGCGCATGGCCCGAACTTCATTCAGTAAGATGGCGATAATAATTGGAAAAGGAAACCCGGCGACAATACTTAATA
>NZ_JBFTQB010001459.1:0-780 GCF_056398785.1 Paenibacillus sp. 01T422
GACTGCGCCAGATCGTCAGTCAGTTACGGCTGAAGAGAAAGCCGCGCTTATTAAAGGGGTCAGCGAGCTTTTGCTCAACGTTTTGAACAAACCGTTAGAATCTACTTTCGTTGTTATTGAAGAAGTTGACACCGATAATTGGGGTTGGGGTGGGCTGCCTGCCTTGGAGTACCGCAGGAAACTTGCTGAGAAGACGAAGCCATAATTAGCGTTTAGCCGCACACATTGGGCGAGCCCCTTTTCAACGTACACTTGGTGGTAGTACATGATGTAAAAAGTGCAGTAAATTCGCATCTGAACCAGCTATAATTACGGAATGATGTAAAAAGTACATCAAATTTAGAGACATTGCTCTATTTTCGATGGTATCGATGAAATTAACTGCACAAAATGCATGATTATCTCCGAAACCATCGATAATACGGAAATTTGCTGTACTCTTTGCATCAAATTAGAAAATGTCCGGGGCTGATCCCTCAAGGTCTATTGACCTTTTTGGACAGCCCCTTTTTTTCTTAATCGAACATGACGTGTAAGATTTACAATAAATCTAATCCTTTTTTACATCGGGTGAACAAATGAGAGCTAAGATATAGAAGTACACCCGAGAAATTGAAGGAGGACTATTCCATTGAATATCAACACCTACGCGTGGGAAAAAATGATGTCTCAACAGACAATTAAATTGGAACAAGTAATGAAACCTGAAAAAATAAAAATAGAAAATGAAACTAGCTTTTTCACTAAATTGCTGACCAAAAGCATCATTAGTTAATGTAG
>NZ_JBFTQB010001460.1:0-779 GCF_056398785.1 Paenibacillus sp. 01T422
GTGCGTGCATTGTTAACCCTTCGGCTTTTTCCGCTCCCAACTGAGCTATGTAAACTAAGTCCTGACGATGTCATTAAAGGATGGCAGAAATCAATGAAGCGGCATTCTGGTGTGCGTAGAGCTCATCTACTCATCGATCTTGCTAAGAAAACTGTTGGATCTAAGCAAGCAACACATGCTTACAAACTCCATCTGGAGCAGCTCCTTGAGGAGCATGACTTAGCCACTAAACAACTGCAGAGGATAGAAAAAGAAGCCAAAGACGTTGTTGAACGTATCCCCTACTCAGGCAAAATCCTTGCCATTACTGGAATAAGTCCAATTGCTCTAGCTGGTGTTTTAGGAGAGTCTGGAGATCTTCGAGGTTATGCGCACGGGAACGCTCTACTCCGTCACGCGGGACTTAATATAACCGAAGCAAGCTCTGGAAAATGGAAGGGACAACTGAAGCTCAGCAAACGAGGTCGTCCACGCCTGCGTCACTTTCTTTATTTAATCACGATGTGCATGGTCATGAGTAACCAAGAATTTAAAGCCTTACACCACTACAATGTTCAGGTGAAAAAGCTTAAAAAGATGAAGTCTATCATGAAGCTGTGTGGGAAGCTAGCTCGACTCTTAGTAGGAATGGCTCGTAGTGACGAAGCTTACAACCCCGATAAAATCTTTGCATTAGCAGCTTAACATAAACCTTATCTCACGCAAGTTGGCGTATTCGCAGGAGACAAAGAAAGCACGGAGTATCGGGATACATTACGCAAAAAGGCTCCGACCTGTTC
>NZ_JBFTQB010001461.1:0-778 GCF_056398785.1 Paenibacillus sp. 01T422
GAGTGTACGTCGGTCGAAGTTTTTCTTCTTCTTTTTATTTATTGAGTAGAGTTGAGGGGTGAATGAAAGTTGGCGGGACATCTTGTTCAATTTGGACGACGTAAACGCAGGACTTATGCACGAATTAATGAGGTGCTGGGCATTCCAAACCTGATTGAAATCCAGCAAAAATCGTATGAGTGGTTTTTGGAAGAGGGATTACGTGAGATGTTTCAGGATATCTCTCCGATTCAAGATTTCACAGGTAACCTAGTACTGGAATTTATTGACTATAGCTTGGGCGATCCTAAGTATTCGGTTGATGAATCCAAAGAACGCGACGTAACCTATGCGGCGCCGTTAAGAGTCAAAGTCCGTTTGATTAATAAGGAAACCGGCGAGGTCAAGGAACAAGAAGTGTTCATGGGGGACTTCCCTATTATGACCGATACAGGAACGTTCATTATTAACGGTGCGGAGCGTGTAATCGTCTCCCAGCTCGTTCGTTCCCCCAGTGTTTATTATAGCACGAAAGTGGATAAAAACGGCAAAAAAACTTACACGGCGACGGTCATTCCGAACCGTGGGGCTTGGTTGGAGCTTGAGACAGATGCGAAGGATATTATCTATGTTCGTATCGATCGCACGCGCAAAATTCCAGTTACGGTACTGCTTCGTTCATTAGGATTCGGCACGGATGCAGAGATTTTGGATTTGCTCGGTGATAATGAATATATCCGTAATACGCTCGATAAAGATAACACGGATTCTACGGAAAAAGCGTTAATCGAAATCTATG
>NZ_JBFTQB010001462.1:0-774 GCF_056398785.1 Paenibacillus sp. 01T422
AGCTAGAGCATATCACAATGCTCGGAGGGATTGCCATGACCACCAAATGGATGTGCTCCGCTGCCATCGTTTGCCTGCTAGCTGCTGGATGCGGTGTGCCAAAAAGCAAGCCATATCCTGATCAGCGCTCAGCGCAAAACGCACATGTCGATGAGCAAGAAGCAACTATAAAGTCCAGCCTCAATAACAGTGTATTTGATTTTGAACCTTTGCCGAGCCCAAGGAACATTGAAGCATTAACACCAACACCGACAACAACACCCTTAACTACCGTACCACCTAAATCTGCACCAACGGCTGTTACACCCAGTCCGTCGCCCAGAACCAACCCAAAGAAAGCCGCGCATCCCGAAGGATCTAGCTCTAAGAAGCCCTCGGTTCCCGTTCAAAAAAATTCAGGCCAAGTTCGAATTTCCCAGAAAAAACTTACGCTTTCGCAGCTCGTAGTCAAATACCCGGACACCTTTAAGCTGCGCGGGTCTAGTCAGGAGAAGAAGGTCGCGCTAACCTTCGATGATGGGCCTGACACACGGTTTACACCTAAGGTGCTTGACGCTCTTAAGGCTAATCAGGTCAAAGCAACCTTTTTCGTGCTTGGCTCACAGGCTAGTACCCACCCTGATATCATTAGACGAATTGTTCGTGAAGGTCACGTCATTGGCAATCATTCTTATAGCCATGCGAATTTGCCCAAATTATCGGTGGACAAATTCCAAAACCAAATTATGAACACCGAAAATGTGCTTCAAGGCTTAATCGGCTACGCTCCTAAGC